>JACCWU010000357.1 GCA_013697465.1 Actinomycetota bacterium
CCCCCACACCCCCTCCACGATCTCATAAGCCAAAGGACGGCTTATGAGATCGTCCTCGGGCAGATCGCCTTCTGAACGCTTCCTTCCTCCGGATCCGAGGGTTCGCGAGCCGTACCGGCTGACTCCCCAGCTCGCGCTGCGGGTCGGCATCCTCGGCGCGTTCGCGCTCGTCGTCTTCGGCGTGCTCTTCTTTCGACTCTGGTCGCTCCAGGTGCTCTCGGGCGAGCAGTACCTGAAGGCTGCCCAGAACAACCAGCTCCGACTCGTGCGCGTCGAGGCCCCGCGCGGGCCGATCCTCGATCGCCGCGGGCGCGTCATCGTCTCGAACGTCGCAGGGACCGCCGTTCAGCTCTGGGTGGGAGACATGCCGCGGGCTCCTGGCCGCCGGCTGCGGATCGTCCGCCGACTCGCCGAGGTCCTCGACGTCTCGGCCGTCGAGCTCGCTCGCGAGGTGGCCGACCGCCGGGCCGATCCCCTGACCCCGATCACCGTCAAGACGGCGGTACGCGAGGAGCAGGTCTTCTACCTGTACGAGCACCAGGCGGAGTTCCCCGGCGTCAAGATCGCCCAGACGTATCTTCGCGACTACACGTACAACGCGCTCGCCGCGCAGATCCTCGGCTACGTCGGTGAGATCTCGCCGGAGGAGCTGAAGCGACTGCGGCAGAAGGACTACCGAGCCGGCGACCGCCTAGGCAAGAGCGGTATCGAGGCCGCATTCGATCTCTACCTCCGCGGTCGCACCGGTCTCGGGCAGATCCGAGTGGACTCGCTCGGGCGCCAGGTGAGCGCATCCGAGCTCCGCCAGGAAGCCCGCGCCGGCTATGCGCTGCGCCTCACCATCGACGCTGGGCTGCAGCGGGCAGCCGAGAACGCCTTGCGCTACGGCATCGACCTGGCGCACGAAAACGACAACTGGGCGGCCAACGGGGGCGCGATCGTCGCGCTTGACCCGCGAGATGGCGCCATTCTCGCCATGGCCTCGAATCCCACCTACAAGCCGTCCGTCTTCGTCGGCCAGGTGGATCCGAGGAAGCTCGAGCCGCTCTTCGACGAGGAAGTGGCGCGCCGTGCGAACTCCCCGCTGGTTAACAGGGCTACCTCGGGTCTATATCCGCCGGGGTCGGTATGGAAGCCCGTCACCGCGCTCGCCGGCATGCAGGAGCACGTCTTCTCACCGTACGACTCGTTGCAATGCACCCCGTACGCCGATTACGGCCTCGATCGGCAGCGGTTCCGCAACTGGAACCCGAACGTGAACCGGCCCATGCGCCTCGACGAGGCGCTCGCCGAATCTTGCGACACGTACTTCTACGAGATCGGAGACCGGTTCTATCAGCGGGGCTCGGAAGGCCGTGTCCGTCTCCAGGAGTGGGCGCGCAAGTTCGGCTTCGGAGAGGCGACCGGCCTCGACATCGGCGGCGAAGCCGAGGGCCTGCTCCCGACCCCGGAGTGGCGGCGAAGGACGTTCGACAGCGACTGGGATCGCGCGTGGAACCCCGGCGACTCGATCCAGCTCGCCATCGGCCAGAAGGACCTGCTCGTCACCCCGCTACAGATGGCCGCGTTCTACGGGATGCTCGCGAACGGCGGGAGCGTGGTCACCCCCTATCTCGTGTCCGACGTCGAGCAGCCAGGGGGTAAGGACTCGCCGCGCGTCGTGCTTCGCCGCTTCGCGCCGCCGCCGCCACGGTCAGCCGGCCTCGACCCGGGCGCGCTCAACGCCGTGCGCGACGGGCTCTATCTCGCGACTCACTCGGCGAGCGGCACGTCGAGCGGCGTGTTCGGCAACTACGCCGTGCCGATCTCGGGCAAGACGGGCACCGCCGAGAAGGTCGTGCCGCTTCCCGGGTATCCGGCGGATCATCTCGAGGACCAGTCGTGGTGGTGCGGCTGGGGGCCGTCCGAGAACGCGAAGCTCGTCGTCTGCGCGCTGATCGAGAACGGCGGCCACGGCTCGGCCGCCGCCGCGCCGGCCGCGCTCAAGGTGTTCGAGCGGTTCTTCGGCGTTCCGGCGTCGTCGAGCATCCTGGTGGAGGAGACCGACTGATGGACGTGTCGCGATGATCGAGGTCGCCGGACGCGCGGTCTCCGCCTCCGCCCGCCGCGAGCGCGCGACGCCGCATGCCATCGCGTTCGTCCGCAGGCTCGACTGGGTGCTGATCGCCGCAGCCGCGGCGCTCGTCGCCTACGGGCTCTGGGTCGTCGACGGAATCACCCGCTTCGACGTCGCCGGCGACGAGAGCCACTTCGTGACGCGGCAGGCGATCGCCGCCGGTCTGGGCGTCTGCGGAATGGTCGTGGCCGCGATCGCCCCCCTTGACCTTGTACGACGTCGCTGGCTCGTTCTGTACGGCACGACGCTCGCGCTGATGGTCGTCGTCTTCGCCGTTGCGGAAACCATTCGAGGCTCGAAGCGCTGGATCGACCTGGGGCCGTTCCAGTTTCAGCCCTCCGAGCTCGGCAAGGTGCTCTTCGTCCTTGCGCTCGCAGGCTTCCTCGTGGAGCGTGCGGGAAAGGTCACGCGCTGGCGAACGATCGCCACTGCGATGGCGCTGGGGTTGGGCCCGATCCTGCTCGTCTTCCTGCAGCCCGACCTCGGGACCGCGCTCGTCTACGCGGCCGCCCTTTTTGCCGTGCTCTTCTTCGCCGGCGTCCGCTGGCGGCAGCTACTCGTGCTGTTCCTGATCGCAGTGGTCGCAGGTCTTTCGGTGCTCTGGCTCCTACCGTCGGCAGGTGTCGAGGTGCTGAAGCCGTACCAGGCAAAGCGGGTGACCGGCTTCTTCGATCGCGACCTCGATCCGGGCGGCCTGACGTGGAACGTGAACCAGTCGATCACCGCGGTGGGCTCAGGGGGTCTTGACGGACGCGGCGTCATCGAGGCCAGCCAGACTCGGCTGGATTACCTCCCAGAGCACGCGACCGACTTTGCTTTCGCGTCGCTTGCGGAGCAGCGAGGATTCGTCGGCTCGTCGATCCTCCTTCTCCTGTACCTGCTCGTCGTCTGGCGTGGCCTACGCGTCGTCACCGTCGCGGGAGATCTCTTCGGGGCCGTGGTCGCAGGTGGGCTCGTGTTCGCGTTTCTCTTCCAGGTCTTCGTCAACGTCGGGATGACGATGGGGCTGGCGCCGGTCACCGGCATCCCGCTGCCATTCGTAACCGTCGGCGGCAGCTCCATGGTTGCGAACCTCGTCCTGATCGGCGTCCTCCAGGGAATCCACGCGAGAGGCCGCACCACCGGGAGCGCATTCAAATGAGAGCGAAGATCGGGCCGATGCTCATGGAGGCGAGAAGCGTCGTCCGCGCGCTTCGGGCGAACCTCGACGTGCATCTGGGGCCGGTGCTGGTGAGCGGCACGCTCTCCGAGCAGCTTGCCCGCGAGCTCGCTGCCGGGGCCGCGCCCGGTGCCGTCGTCGCAGCCCACGCCTCCCGGCCGGGCGCCGCCGCGCTGGTGCACGTCATCGCCGGCGAGCCCACTCCCGCAGACGACGAGCTCGTTCGCCGAGCCGACCGGCAGGGCGTTCCGGTCGTCCTCGTGCAGCTCGAGCCTCAGGCGCAGCGGAAGCAGTCGTTCGTGCTCACGCCGTTTGTCGTCGAGTGCCGGGCGGGGGAGGGCTTTCCGCTTCCCGAGATCGCCGGCAGTCTCGTCGACGCGATGGAGTACCCCGTTGCGCTGGCACGCCGGGTCCCGGTGTTGCAGGAGGCTGTGACTGAGGCAGTTCTCGGGACGGCCGCGATTCGCGCTGCGATCATCGGTGCGCTGGGCGCTCGGTCGAAAGGAACCCGACCGATCCTCGTCCTCGAGCAGGTGCGGATGCTCGGCGAGCTCCGGGCCTTGACGAATGCGCCTGCGGGCGGCGACGCGCTGCCGGTGATCCTGGGCATCTCGGCGGCTACGCTCGGCGCGGGCCTCGTGTTTCGCGCTGCAGCCCGTAGCGCTCCTGCCGCGCTTCCGGCTCCCGCGGTCGGCGCGGTCGTCGCGGCCGCCGGCACATGGGCTCTCGGCCAGGCGTACCGGCGCCTGGAAGCGCACATTCCCTCCGCGTAACGCTGCACTGAGCAGTGCCACGCGACTGGCGGCTGGAAGCCGGCTCCGCCGCCTGGGAGGCCCGCCGCGGTTTGTTCTGTGCCGCGGCGAAGAAGGGGGCCCGCGGGGGAAACATGGTT
>JACCWU010000028.1 GCA_013697465.1 Actinomycetota bacterium
CCTCTCGACGAACCTCCGTGAATATTAAGACGTGTCCGCGACGTTGATCCCGAGGTACTCGAGCTCCGGATGCTCCTTCTGAAACGCTGCGTAGGCGACCGCCTCGCTCTGGCACGTGCTTCACCACGACGACCAGACGTTGACGAACACCGCCTTGCCGCGAAAGTCCGCGAGCGAGACCTGCTGTCCGTCCAGGGTCACGCCGCGAATAGGCGGGGCCGCGGGGCGGCCCGACGACGGCGAGGACGTCGTCGGCGTCGTTTCCGACGTCTCACTGGATGTGACCACCTCGCTCGATGTAGCTCCGCAGCCGGCGAGCGCGAGGCTGAGAAGCGCGAAGAGGGTTACGGCTCGCACGGCGTTCACTCTAGACACGTTCTCGCGCTCCGAGCCTGGGAGCGCAGCGGATTTCACCTTTCGATGGGATTGGGCATCACTCAGGACGTGTCGATAGTCGACGTGATGCGCCGCATCCTTGTTCTCGCCTGCCTTGCCCTATCCTGCTTGCTCGCCGGCAGCGCGGGGGCGGCCGGCTCGGCGGCCCGCTCGTGGGCCGCTCCCGAGATCCGCGCTGTCGTCGGCGCCGGGCTGATGGCGCCGAGCGTCGCAGACTTCAGGCCGGACGAGCTGCTGACACAAGGAGAGCTCGCGGTCGTGCTCGCCTCCTTAGGCATGTCGACGGCATTCGTGTCCGACCTCGACCGCCCCGTGACGATCCGGGAGCTCGACGCGCAGCTCGTAACGGCCGTCGGCCTCCGCCCGGAGGCCCGCGCTCTCCGTCTCGCGGCGCTCGACTCGGGGCTCGCACCGAGACAGTGGCTCGGCACCGAGACGGTCGCGCGCATGCTCGGTCTGCGGGTGAATCACGTGCGGGGTCAGGAGGAGCTCGAGCTCCAGGTTGCACAGCCCGCGACACGAGCCGAGGCGGCCTACTCGGTCGCCCGAGTGCTCGCCCTCTCGGCCCTCGAGCTCGACGCGGTGCGTGAGGCGGTGGCCGCGTTCGCAATTCCTGAGCTGACTGCGTGGGAGCAGGTCGTCCTACGGCGCGCGCTTCGCTTCGTCGGCTCGCCGTATGTCTGGGCCGGCACCTCGGAGAAGCCTCAGCAGCTCTTCGGCAAGCGTCTTCCCGGTGGCTTCGACTGTAGCGGCCTCGTCTGGCGCGTCTTCAAGCTCGAGCCGTTCGCGGGCGGACCGGAGGTCGCGGCCACGCTGAAGGGAAGGACGAGCTACGACATGAGCGGCGAAGTCGCCGCGCCTGCTCGCATCCCGCACGCACGCCTCCAGCCTGCCGATGTCGTCTTCTTCGGCTCGCGCGGTCCGAGCTCGAAGCCGACAGAGGTCGGGCACATGGGGATCTATCTCGGCAACGGGTGGATGGTGCACTCGTCCGATCGCGGCACGACCCTCGTGCCGATGACCGGCTGGTACGAGACCCGCTTCGCCTGGGGCCGGAGCCCACTCGCCGAAGCCGGGCTCTCCTAGGACCCTGGGTCGGCGATCGCCTCCAGCCGGTCGAAGAGATCCTCCGTAGTCGGCCGGTCCTCGGGCTCGGGCTCGAGGCACTCGTCGATGATCCTCGCGAGCGGTCCGGGCAGCCGTCGGTACGTCCGCACTCCCGCCGCGCGCATCTCGAGCTGTGGGTGCGTGATCGTGTCGTCGAGCCTGTAGAAGGGGCGGCGGCCTGTCGCCGCGGCGTACAGGACGGCGCCGATCCCCCAGACGTCCGCGGCCGGCCCGAGCACCCCGCCGCGGGCCTGCTCGGGCGACATGTACTGACGCGTGCCAACGCCTGCTCTGGCTCGCCCAGGCGGCCGGGCGACGCTCAGGTCGATGACCTTTACGAGCCCGTTCTCCGAGATGATGTTCGACGGCTTGAGGTCGAGGTGCACGACGCCGAGGCTGTGCAGGTAGCGCGCTGCGGAGCAGAGCTGCAGACCGAGGTAGACCAGGTCCGCCGGCGGCAGCATCCGGGGACGGCTGTCGATCACGTAGCCGAGTGTGGCACCGGTGAGCGACTCGAGGATGAGAACCGGTTGCGGCCGCTCGATGAGCTCGTATGCTCGAACGAGGTGCGGATGCGTCACGCGCAGGAGCAGTCGACCCTCCCGTCGCAGACGCCTGCGGGTCCCGGCGTCCTCGGCCCGGTCCGGCCGTGCCACCTTCGCCACGCACAGCGCGTGTCGCTCCTCGCTCCAGACGTCGTAGGTGTCGAGCGCTTTGCCCCGAGCGAGATGGCGAATCACGCGATAGCGCCGCCCGAGGAGCTCTCCCGGTTCCGCCGGGGGCGGTGCCTCGTCCGGGACGGTCATCGGTACTGGACAGCGCTCAGCTGCGGCTGCGGCTCGGGCGGCCGGTGCAGGCCGTAGAGCTCGGCGTACGTCCCGCCGCGCGCGAGGAGCTCTGCATGTATTCCCGTCTCCACGACCTTGCCTTCGTCGAGGACGACGATCTTGTCGGCCTCGTGGACCGTGAGCAGGTTGTGCGTGATGACGATCGTGGTGCGACCGCTCATCAATCGCCGGAGCGGGCCGAGGATCTTCTGGGCTGACTCGGCGTCGAGACCGGTCGTTGGCTCGTCCAGGATGAGCACGGGCGCCTCGCGGATCATCGCGCGTGCGATTGCGACCCGCTGCGCCTGTCCGCCGGAGAGCTTTCGCCCGCGCTGCCCGATGAGGGTGTCGTATCCGTCTGGGAGCCGGGATATGAACTCGTCCGCATCCGCCTGCATCGCTGCGCGGATGACGTCCCGCTCGGAGGCGTGCGACTTGCCGTAAGCGATGTTGTCGCGAATCGTGCCCTCGAAGACGAGGGTCTCCTGGAGCACGAGCGCGATGTTCGCCCGGAGCGACTCGAGGCGTAGGTCGCGCAGATCGATTCCGTCGAGCCGGATCGAGCCCCAGGCCGGGTCGTAGAAGCGGAGGAGGAGCTTCGCGAGCGTGGACTTTCCGGCGCCGCTCCGCCCCACGAGCGCGACCGTCTCTCCCGGCTGAACGGTGAACGTCACGTCCGTCAGCGCGTTGCGGACGTTCCGTCCGTAGAAGAACGACACGTACTGGAACTCGACCAAGCCTTCCGCCCGGCCGAGCGGCTTCCCGCACTGCCGGTCGGCGACGGCCGGCTGCTCGTCGAGCACCTCGATGATGCGCTCGGCCCCGGCGGTCGCGGCGAAGAGAGAGTTGGTCAGGCGGCTCGCACCCTTGATCGGGCTGTAGAGCATTCCCAGGTAGGTGAGGAACACGATCAGCCCGCCGAGCGTGAGACGCCCCTGCTGGAGCTCCCATGTTCCGAGTCCGATGACCGTGAGTGCCACGGACACCTTCATGACGTCGATCACCGGCGAAAATACGGCCTTGACTCGGGTTGCGGCGAGCTCGGCCTCGAGCGTGGCCACGTTCTGGCGGTGAAAGCGATCGACCTCTGTCTCCTGGCGGTCATAAGCCTGTACGAGCTGCGCGTTGGCGAGGCTCTCCTCGGCGACCGCGCTCAGGGCGCCGCTGCGCCGCCGCTTCTCGCGCGAAGCCTGCTTCACGAGGCGTGTGAAGTACCGCGCCGCGAGCCACACGAAGGGGACGACGAGGAGCGCGGTCAGCGCGAGCTCCCACTGGAGATAGAAGAGCAGACCGGCAAAGACCGCGATCTGTGCCGCGTATGCGACCGCGCGGGTAACGCCGGACAGTACGAAGGTCTCGATGGCCGAAACGTCGCCGGTGAGCCGGGCTAGTAGGTCGCCCAGGCGGCTGCGCTCGAAGAACGAGAGCGACAGCCCTTGCACATGCCGGAAGACGCTCGTGCGCAGGTCGAGGAGGAATCTCTGGCCGATCCAGACCGAGAGGTAGCTGTCCGCGAACGACACGATGCCTGCGAGGATCGTCAGGCCCAGATAGGTCGCAGCGATCCAGACGAACGGCCCGAAGTCCTTTGGGACGAGCACCTGGTCGATTACCAGCTTGAACATCCAGATCTGCGCCGCCGTGATCGCAGGCACGAGCAGGATCAACAGGAAGCTGACCCCGAGCCAGAAACGATACGGGCGTGCGTACGGCCAGAACCGGTGGGCGATCTCGCGGATGGGGACGCTCGGCGCGTGACGAACGAGCGAGCCGTCCTCGTCGGGCATTGCGACAAGCCGGTTGAGCAGGCCGGCCAGGAAGTGAAGAACGCGCGTCACCTCTTCAAGAGACCGCGGCCCCGCTGTCGAGGCGGGGCCGCATCGATCATCTAGGCCGCAGGGCGGCCGCTTAGCCGCTCGACGAAGAGCTCGAGCTGGAGCTGGAGGAACTCCCTCCGGGGTGGGGGTGCCAAGGATATGCCTTCGCCGTCTCGTGCCGGCGGAATCCCGTCATCGTCTGCTTCCGACGATTTGCCACAGTGTCCTCCTCTTTCCCAGAAGTTGTAAGGACGGCCACAATCTTAAGCCCCGGCGGGGCCAAAAGTACAGTCCAGGATTTCCTGTACTTCAACGCGGCTGACGTCGCTTCGCGATCTGATGGGACCTCGTCGTCCCGAGCCGGCCTCAGTCAGCTGTACTGCGTCCGCTCGATGTCGCCGAGCTTCGCGAGCGTGGCCTCGAGCAGATTCGTGTGCCGGGCCATCTCCTGCCGAATCGCGCGGAGCTCCTCGAGCAGCTCCCGCAGAATCTCCGCGACGTCCTGGTCTCGTACGTCCATGCCTCAGGTTATGCCGAGCGCGGGCTCGGCCGGGCGATCCGTCCGAGGATCTCGGATTCCCGTCCGCCGTCCCTACCTTTCAGCTGGCGACGGCTGCGAGAGCAACGCCGGGGAGCTCGAACCCGCCTTCGACGGCGAACGGCGCGAAGGAGTCGGCGAGCTCCGCTCGCATCGTCGCATGCTCCTCCGCGGAAGCCTCCCGCCAGACTCTCGCGAACATGCCTCCCGTGTCCTGCGCCCGGAGCACGTAGTCGTCGACGTCGCGGTAGACGAAGCGCACCGGCACCTCCTCCAGCCGGCCCACCGTGAAGCCGGCGTCTTCGAGCAGCGCTCGCGTGCGCTCGCCCGCCATGCTGAACATTCCCGGGGCATCGGGCTCCGGCGGCGGAACGAGGCCGCGCTCGACGAGCATCCGCCCGGCGATCGAGACCCACGGGTTGCGCTCGGCTGCACCCCAGACGGCCAACACGAGACGTCCGCCAGGCCGCAGCACCCGCCGCGTCTCGGCGAGAGCAGCGGCGGGGTCGGCCATGAGCATGTACCCCCATCGGCAGAGCACGCCGTCGACCGCGTCGTCCGCGAGCTCGATGCGCTCGGCGTCCATCACTCGGTGCTCGACGTTTTCAAGCCCGAGCTCGGCGGCGCGGCGGCGCGCGACCTCCACCATGCCGGGACTTAGGTCGGTCGAGATCAAGCGGCCACTTGGGCCGACCAGCGCGGCCGCGGCGAATCCGGTATCCCCGGGTCCCGCTGCGAGCTCGAGCACCGTGTCGCCGGACTTCGGGGCCAGCTTCTCGATCAGCCATTCACGGACCGGGGCCGAGATCTTCTCGAGCTGAGCCCGCTGGCGCTCCCAGCCCGGCGCCATCGCCTCCCAGGACTCGAAGCTCGTGCGGCGATAGTCATCAAGCTCCATCGTGCGATCCTAGACCTCGGTGTGCCGCTTCACGCGATCGCGGGGCGAGCACGCTGCATAAGCCCTGCTAATGATCCATATTGCGACAAGATGGGATTGCTGATAGACTGCGCGAGCACGTAGGCCTTAGCGCTGAAGTTGTCGAGGCTCTGAAAGTTCCTCTTCGACTGTGATAGCTGGCCTGAGTGCCGAGGAGAGCTCGTCCGAGTTCTCCGACCTGAAGAACGAAAGTCTGGAGCAGCATGATGCATGCCACCGTGAGGCGCTATGAAGGTGTGGACGTCAAGGGCACCGACGAGCTCAAGCGCAAGATCAACGAGACCCTGATCCCGAAGCTCAGCAAGCTTCCCGGCTTCAGCAGCTACTACGTGATCGAGTCCGACAATGGCGTCTTCACGTCCGTCGGCCTCTTCGGCACATCGGCCGAGGCCGACGAGTCGAGCCGCGTTGCAGCCGACTGGGTGCGCGAGGAGAAGCTCGAGCTGACGCTTCCGAATGCGCCCAAGATCACCGGCGGCAAGGTGTTCGCTCACAAGATGACGAACGGAACGATCTCGGCGTAATCCCGCCGAACCACCGTTCTCGAAGGAAATCGAAGGCCCGCTCACGCGGGCCTTCGGCGTTCTCCGGTGTCTCTTCCAACGACCCGATCCTCCGGGCTAGAGCGCCGGGCCGACGGCAGATCGCGACATTTCGCACAGGATGTGTAAGGGTGTGCCGACCAGGCCGCCAGGCCGTCGTGGCGCGGCCACGAGGCGATGGGGCGGTCGGAAGGAGGCGTGCAATGCACGCGCGAATGGCCAGGTACACCTACACGGGCGATGTGCAGGAGCTCGCGCAGCGCGCGGAGGAGGGGATGCTCCCGCTCTTCCAGTCGCAGCCGGGATTCAAGGGGTACTCGATCGCCGAGAGCGACGGCGAGATCATCTCGTTCAGCGCCTGGGAGAGCGCGGAGGCCGCTGAGGCCGCCAACACAGCCGCCGCCTCGTGGGTTGCCGAGAACATGACGGGCGAGATCGAGCTCAAGGAAGAGCGCGTCGGCGAGATCCTGTTTTCCACGACGCTCGGCGTCGGCACGACCGCCGGCATCACCGCCTGAGCTTCAGCCGTCGTTTCGAACGAAAGGGCCCTGGGTTCCCGGGGCCCTTTTCATTCGTTGCGGAAGGTTCAGGCGGAGGGCAGCCGGCTCGCATTCCAGAGGCGGACGACCGGTGTCTCGCGCTCGTGGCCGAGCACGCTGATCCTCGCCGGATCGAGCGCGAAGAGTCGTCCTTCGGTCGGTGCGAGGCCCAGCCAGCGGGCGGCGAGCAAACGCAGCAGGTGCCCGTGCGCGAAGAGGGCGACGTCACCTTCGGCGGCGCGAAGCTCGTCGATGACCCGGTCCGCTCGAGCGCCGATGTCGGCCGCGGTCTCACCGTCGGGCACGCCGTCGCGCCAGATCGTCCAACCGGGCCGCTCCTCGCGGATCTCGATCGTCGTGCGCCCTTCGTAGGCGCCGTAGTCCCACTCCATGAGGTCGTCCCGCTGGGCCGCTACATGGCCGAAGCCGGCGAGTCGGCAGGTCTCGGCGGCGCGGGCGAGTGGGCTCGTGAGCACGAGCGCGAACTGGCGGTTGCGTAGGAGGCGACCGACGGCCTCGGCGTCCTCTTTGCCCCGATCGGTCAACGGCACGTCGGTGCGGCCGGTGTGCCTGCCGGCTCGGCTCCACTCGGTCTCCCCGTGGCGGACGAGCACGATCTCGGGCGGCCGCGTGGACACTGCCACAGCATGCCCCGTCCTCACGGGACGCGGCCTGGTGACAGGCACCATGGGGTCGATGAGCGCAGGCGATTCTGGTGGTGCTCGGCTCTACGCTGCCACAGGGGAGGGCGTCGCCCGGCTCGACGAAACCGAAGGCGTGTGGAGTGTCGAGCTGTCGCTCGCCGGAAGCGGGGCGCAGTGCATCGCCGTCGATCCCGCCGATCGGGACACGGTGTACGCCGCACTTCGCGAGGGCGGAGTGCGGCGTACGCGTGACGGCGGCAGCGTGTGGGCGGACTGCAAGCTTTTCGTCCCCGGCGTGTTCTCGATCGCAGTCAGCGCCGTCGACGGAGCGGTATATGCGGGAACCGAGCCAAGTGCCCTCTACCGCAGCGACGACGCCGGGCAGACGTGGCGAGAGCTCCGGGGGTTGCTCGAGCTTCCCTCGCGTCCGACCTGGAGCTTCCCTCCGCGCCCGTGGACCTCGCATGTGCGCTGGATCGCGCCGAGCCCGCACCACGCGGACGTGCTTCTCGTCGGAATCGAGCTCGGCGGACTCATGCGCTCGACCGACGGGGGTGAGACGTGGGAGGACCATCGCGCGGGTGCGCAGCCGGACGTCCACTCGCTCGCCTGGCATCCGCAGGTCGAGGGGAGGGCATACGAGGCCGGGGGCGGCGGCGCTGCCTGGAGCGACGACGGAGGAAGTACCTGGCACCCGGCAGACGAGGGTCGCGACCGCCACTACACATGGTCCGTCGCCGTGGATCCCGACGACCCGGAGCTCTGGTACGTGTCGGCGAGCACGGGGCCATACGCGGCCCACGGCGGACACGACGCCGAGGCACATGTCTACCGGCGCGAGAACGGCGGGTGGCGTGCGCTTGCCGGCGGGCTCCCCGAACCGCTAACTGCGATGCCCTACGCGCTCGTGGCTACGAACGACCGCCTCTTCGCCGGACTCGCCGACGGCCAGCTCCTCGAGAGCGGCGACCGCGGAGAGACATGGCGAAGATGCGAGCTCAGCATTCGGCTGACTGGCCTCGTCGCTCTCGCCCACGCGGGGTGAGATCCGCGCGATGTGCGCCGATGAGTCCTGCCAGCCGCGGCCGTCTTAGAAGGCGAAGCGTCCATCACCCACCACCACACCAATCCCAAGGAGGTTCGCGTGGCCCGCTACGTCGACGGATTCGTCCTACCGGTTCCGAAGCGCAATATCGACGCCTACCGCCGAATGTCGCGCAAGGCGGGCAAGATCTGGCGAGAGCATGGCGCGCTGGAGTACCGGGAGTGCCTCGGTGACGACGTGCCGGTGGGAGAGGTCACGTCCTTCCCGCGCAGCGTCCAGCTCAAGCGAGGGGAGATCGTGGTGTTCGCGTGGATCGTGTTCAAGTCGCGTGCGCATCGCGACCGTGTCAACGCGAAGGTCATGAAGGACCCGCGCCTGGCCGACATGATGGACCCGAAAGCCATGCCCTTCGATGGCAAGCGCATGATCTACGGCGGCTTCGAAGTCGTCGTCGACGTCTAGCGAATTGCACCCAGCGACCGAAAGGAGCGTGAGCAGTGAGCGTCCCCCGCCGGGACGGTCGTCGAGAGCCTACGGCACGGTGCGGCGCAGAGCGGCTCGCCACTCCGCGTAGAGCCGGTCGGCCTCCTTCAGCGGCATCCGCGGTTCGTAACGCTCCCCGCCGCGCCAGAGGCGCTCGACGTCCGCCCGCGTCCAGAGCCCGATCCCGATCCCGGCGAGCGCCGCCGCTCCGAGCGCCGTCGTCTCCCGCTCGGCCGCCGCCTGGACCGGGATGCCGAGCACGTCGGCTTGGAACTGCATGAGGAAGCGGTTCGCGGTCGCCCCGCCATCGGCGCGCAAGGCGTCGAGCTCGAGACCCATGGCGTCGAGGACGTCTCGCGTCTGGTACGCGATTGCCTCGAGCGCGGCGCGGACGAGGTGCTCGCGGCGTGTGCCGCGCGTCAACCCGCAGATGAGCCCGCGCGCGTCCGGCACCCAGTGCGGCGCGCCGAGCCCGACGAGCGCGGGGACGAAGTAGACGCCGTCGTTCCCCTCGAGCGAGCCCGCCATTTCCTCGCTCTCCGCCGCATCCTCGAGAAGCCCCAGCCCGTCGCGGAGCCACTGCAGCGCTGCGCCGGTCACGAAGATCGAGCCCTCGAGCGCGTACTCCGGCCGGTCGACGAGCGCCGCCGCGGTGCGGACGATCCCGGACGGCGCCGGGCGGTCGGAGAGCGCGAGGACGAAGCTACCCGTCCCGTAGGTCGCCTTCGCCTGCCCCTGGTAGAAGAGAGCCGCCTGCTGGTCGCCTGCGATCCCTGCGATCGGGATCGTCTCCCCGAGGAGCTCGCCCTCGGCGACAACCCCGGCCGAAGGCCGGATCTCGGGCAGGAGCGCCCGGTCGACGCCGAAGAGGCTGAGTAGCTCGTCGTCCCATTCGAGCGTCTCGAGCGAGACGAGCAGCGTCCGGGACGCGTTCGTTGCGTCGGTGACGTGCGCCGCGCCGCCAGCGAGGCGCCAGACGAGCCACGTGTCGACGGTGCCGAATGCGAGCCCGTCCCGGCGGCCGACCGAGTCGAGAAGCCATTCGAGCTTCGTCGCCGAGAAATACGGGTCGGGCACGAGGCCGGTCCGCTCGCGGATGAGCTCGGCCGGCAACTCCCGGCAGCGATCGGCGGTCCGCCGATCCTGCCAGACGATCGCTCGATGCACAGGCTGACCGCTCCGCCGCTCCCAGAGCAGCGTCGTCTCACGCTGGTTCGTGATTCCGATCGCCCGGAGCTCGCGCGCCTGCACGCCCGCGTCGCGCAGCGCGACCTCGGCGGCAGACAGCACGCTGCCCCAGATCTCCTCCGGATCGTGCTCGACCCAGCCGGGCCGGGGGAAGTGCTGCTGGAGCTCCCGGTAGCCGCGTCCGAGCGGGACGAGATCGTCGCCGACGACGAGACAGGTCGTTCCTGTCGTTCCTTGGTCGATTGCGAGGATCACACCCGGAGGCCGGCATCCTTCACGCGACAGGGGCGTCCTGGTAGACGGTCACGAGCTCCGTATAGAACTCGATCGTGGCACGCCCTTACTCGTGTGGTCCCCAGCCGGAATCCTTGATGCCACCGAAGGGGACGTGCACATCTACGCCCGCGGTCTGCGAGTTGACATGGATGATCCCAGCGCCGATCTCCTCCGTGAATCGGTGCACCGCGTGTAGTTCAGCGCAGACAATTCGGTGAGGGTCTCAGACATGGCCGCGCTCCTTTCCACGACCGCTCAGGAGCGCGTGAGCTCGAGCGCGCGCGGGACGCCACTTTCGATGAGCATCTGACGCGCTCGCTCGCGGTACCGCTCCCGGACATCCCGCGTCGGTGGGCGGCACCGGCTCGAGCCGAGTCCGATGAGCTCCATGCAAAGTTTATCGAGATAGCCGTCGCCCCCCGTGTACTGCTCCATCTCCTTCCAGAGCGCCATGAAGGGAATCGCCACCCGAACGAGCTCCTGCTGGGCCTCCATGTAGCGGCCTTGCTCGAGCAGGCTCCACATCTCGACGCCCCACTCCGGCCAGTAGTTGCAGACGTGGACCTCCACGCCTCGCGCGCCGAGGATGTGGCTCGTCACGAACCGAAGCTGGTTGTCGATGATCGAGAGCTGCTCGGCGAAGCGAGCGATGACCTGCTCGAACTCCCCGAAGCCGTTGTCGGGCGTCGACCACTTGAGGCCCACGACGGCCGGAAGCTCGGTAAGCCGCTCGATCGCCTGGATCGAGAACGCGTAGCTCGTCCAGTGCGTGTTGTAGACGACGATGCCTACCTCTGCGGCCTCGGCCGCAGCCAGCACGTATTCGTAGAAGTCCTCGTCGGTGTGCGCGAAGTAGTAGGGCGGCGAGACCTGGATGTACTCGGCACCGATCCGCTCGGCGGCCTGAGCGAGTGCCACGAGCTCGCGCGTGCTGGTGGTCTGCGCCCCCATGACGACGGGGAGGGCACCGTTCGCCTCCTCGACCACCGCCTCCGCCACCGCGACTCGCTCGTCGAAGGTCAGCGTCGAGAAGTCACCCGCTCCGCCGCCGGCGAGCAGCACCCCCGTCCCCGCCTTGATCCCAGCATCGATGACGAAGCGGACGTGACGCCGGATAGCGGCCGGGTCGACGGCGAGGTCGTCGTCGTCCGAGAACATCGTCGGGATCGTCACGTAACAGCCGCAGAGACGGCTCCGGGCTCGATCGCTGTCCATGTCCATAGTCTCCATCAGACGGAGAAGTACGTCCCCTGAATGCAGGTCACCCCGTCTCCGTCCTCTCCGTAGTAGACGGTGAAGAGCTTCCCCGGCGAGTACTCGATCACGGAGGGGTAGCCGAGGTTCTCGTTCGGCAGGTCGTCGCGGATGACGAGCTCCGGGCCCCAAGTGTCACCCTCGTCCTCGCTCAGCACGGCGCGAATCCCCAACGGCTCCCTGCGCCGGCCGAAGACGATGAGGATGCGCCCGTCACCGAGCCGAACCGCGTGCGCCGGATAACCCCAGAAGGGAAGCTGCCGCGGCTCGCTCCACGTGAGCCCGCCGTCGGGCGACTCGCTCTGGTGGACATGGCCCGTCAGTTCTTCGCGCGAGAAGACGAGCAGCTTGCCGCTTTCGGTCTCGACCGCCGAGGGCTCCGAGAAGACACGATTCGGCTCGCGCGCGACCTCGACCGGCGCGTTCCATGAGTGGCCCCGGTCGCGCGAGCGTAGGACGAAGGTGGCCGCGAGCGGGTCGTGATCCTGGCTCCCGAGCGCGAGCAGCAGCTCGCCGCTCGCGAGCTCGATGACCCCTCTTGGGCTGAACGCCCCGCGGTACGGCGCGACGTCGATGGAGACGGTCCGGTCCCACGTGTAGCCGCCGTCCGAGCTCGAGTGGACGTACGCACCCCCGTCGGCGCGCGCGTACGGAAACGGATGCTGCTCCCAGTCCTCATCCGAGCGTGCCGGACGCCAGCGGTGGGCATGGGGGTCGGCCACGGGGTCGCAGACGTAGAGCTCGTGCCGGCCAGTCGGCCAGAGCTTCTGCGCCTCTTCCACCGGGTACCACAGGTACCGCCACTGGTTCAGGAGCACGTCTCCGCTCGAGATCTGCGCGATCCCCGGAGTCTCCGCCCCGTACCAGTCGTAGCTCGGCGCGACGCGTGGCTCGTCCCAGGTCTCGCCCTGGTTATACGAGCGGCAAACGAAGTTCAGGTAGCGCGGGTCGCTGGGCGGATGCAGGAAGAAGGGCTCGCGCCGGATGCTCTCGCAGAACGCCACCAGCCACTCGCCGTTCGCAAGCTTGGTCACGCAAGGATGCGAGGCGTAGGCGTGGCGATCCCTGTGCAGGAGGATCGTGGATGCAGCCACGAGCTGGCTCGCAGTGCCGTTCACGAGCCGGACGCCCGGTGCGACGCGGCTCCGTCCCCGAGACTGTCGAGCGACGCCTGCGCGGCGGCGAGCTCCGCGGGAGGGATGTGGCAGAGCAGCGCGTGGGTCGGACTGACTCTCCGCCGGGGTGGCGTCTCTTCGTCGCAGATCGAGCCGAGATGGCGCGGACAGAGGGAGGAAAACGGACAACCCTTCCCCGTCCAGCCCACGCCGTCCGTGCGACCGTCGGTTTCGGCCACGGCCAGCAGCGGCCGGCTCACATCCGGCTCGGGCACGGATTTCAGCAGCATCTCGGTGTAGGGATGGAAGGGCCGGGAGAAGACCTCGTCAGAGGTGCCCTCCTCCATCACGTGCCCTCGGTAGAGGACGAGCACGCGCTGCGCGAGCCAGCGCACCACCGCGAGGTCGTGGGCGATGAAGAGGTACGAGATCCCGCGCTTCGCCTGCAGCTCGCGGAGCAGATCGAGGATGTTCGCCTGCACCGAGACGTCGAGCGCAGACACGATCTCGTCGCACAGGATGAGCTTCGGCTCTGCGGCGAGCGCCCCGGCGATCGCCACCCGCTGCCGCTCCCCCCCGCTCAGTTGCCTGGGGAACCGGTGCATGTACCGGGGGTCCAGGTGGACGTCTTGCAAGAGCTCGCCGATGCGTTCTCTTCTCGCCCGGCGGGAGAGCCGGAAGAAGAACCTGAGGGGCCGGTCGAGGATCGAGCGGATCCGGCGCCGAGGATTCAGGGACGAGTCGGGGTTCTGGAAGACGAGCTGGATCTCGCGGTGCAGCTCCTTCGACCGCTGCTCGACGCGAGCGCCGATGTCCCGATCCTGGAACAGGATCTGGCCTCGGCTCGGAACCAGGAGACCGGCGATCGCTCGTGCGATCGTGGTCTTCCCGCTCCCGCTCTCGCCCACGAGAGCGACCGTCTCGTTCGCCCCGACGGTGAAGGAGACGCCACGGACGACGGCGTCGGCCCGTTCGCGCCGAAACGGCATCCGCCCTCGGGAGCCGCTGTATGCGATGTCCAGGTCGCGCACCTCGAGCAAGGGCTTCATCGGGGAACGGGGGTCGCTTGTGCAGGTTCCTCGGCGGCGACCCGGCGTGCTCCGGGGATGCTCTTCCAGAGCCAGCAGGCGACGCGGTGATCCTTCGCCACCGGTGCCAACGACTGCGGATTCGTAAAGCAGTCGGTCTGCGCGTACGCACAGCGGGGAGCGAACCGACAGCCGTCGGGCAGCTCTTCTCGCCGGAGCAGGCCCCGCAGCGTCGCGTCCCCGCCGGTCGGAGCGCTGATCCGGGGTACGGCGGCGATCAAGCCGCGCGTGTAGGGGTGGCGCGGGTTCTCGAACAGCTCCACCGTCGGAGCGATCTCGACCAGCTCGCCGGCGTACATGACGGCGACGCGGTCGCAGATCTGGGCGACGACACCGAGGTTGTGGGTGACGTAGAGCATGCTCATGCCGTGCTCCCCCTGAAGCCGGAAGAGCAGCTTGAGTATGCGCGCCTGTGTCGTGACGTCGAGAGCGGTGGTCGGCTCGTCCAGGACGAGCAAGCTCGGGCTGCAGGCGAGTGCCATGGCCATGACGACCCGCTGCTGCTGGCCGCCGGAGAGCTCGTAGGGATAACGTTCGGCTATCTCCCCGGGCTCGGGGAGCCCGACCTGGGCGAATAGCTCGACCGCTCGTTTTTCCGCCTTCCGCCAGGTGGAGGCACGATGGGCCTTGAGTGTTTCGACCAACTGGGTCCCGACGCGCATCGAGGGCGTGAGGGAGCCCGCCGGATTCTGGGGCACGAGGCAGATCCTCGCCCCACGGATCGACCTCAGCTCGCGCTCCTTGAGGCGGAGCAGGTCGCGTCCGTCGAAACGAATCGCACCCGAGCGAACGCGGCTGCCCGGACGGCGGTAACCGAACAGAGAGAACGCCGTGGTCGATTTCCCGCACCCGGACTCGCCGACGAGTCCCAGGGTCTCGCCGGGCTCGATGCTGAACGAGACCTTGTTGACCACGTTCACCCAGTGGTCGCGTTCCCAGAAGTCCACCGTCAGCTCGTCGACTTCGACGACAGACTCCGCCGGAGAGCTCATTGGCTCGGCGCTCGCTGCACGGACAACCCGAGGACTTCGCTGATGCGCTCGGTGAAGAGGCTCAGCGCGACGACCAGCCCGGCGAGGGCCAGAGCCGGGCCGAGCACGGGCCATGGTGCCGTGGAGATGTACGTACGGCCTTCGTTGATCATCAGACCCCAGTCCGGCGTTGGCGGGGCGGGGCCGAAGCCGAGGAAGCTGAGCCCGCCGATGAAGAGGACGGCATAGCCGGTACGCAACGAAAACTCGACGAGCACGGCCGAAGAGACGTTCGGCAGGATCTCCCGTCCGGCGATCGACCAGATCGGCTCGCCTCGCAGCTTCGCGAGCGTGACGAAGTCCTCGACGACGACGTCCAGCGCAGCAGCTCGGATCACCGTCGCCACGCGAATGGCGAAGAACAGCGCGACGAGCGAGACCGTGAGCAGGTAGCTCGAGCCCAGCGAGCCAAGGACGAGCAAGGCGATGATCAGCGGCGGGATGCTGATCAGGATCTCGAGCACTCGTCCCAGGAGCTCGTCCGGCCACCCCCGCAGGCACGCGGAGAGCAGCCCCACCGCGGACCCGACGATCACGGACAGGCCCGCGGTCGCCAGCGCCAGTCCGAGCACCAGCCGCTCCCCGTGCACGAGACGGCTGAACACATCGCGGCCGAAGTTGTCGGTCCCGAGCAGATGGTCCCACGAGGGCGGAGCGAACGGATCTCCGGTCAGAAGCTCGTCCGGCGGATAGGGAGCCCACCAGGGGCCGGTCACTGCGACTAGCACGTAGATCGCCAAGATGGCCGAAACGACCAGGAACGTCAGCGGCTGGCGGCGTACAAACGCGAGGACACCCTTCGGCCGCGTGACCGGTTCGGGAAGAAGAGGTGCGTCGACAGGACCCGAGCCGGCGGCGACAGACATCAGCGAGCCCTGGCTCGGAGACGGGGGTTGAGCCCGGCGGCCACGAGATCGGCCCCGAGGTTGGCGAGGATGTACACCGCGGCGAAGATCAACGCGATCGCCTCGATCACCGGCGTGTCGAGATTGCGAATCGAGTCGATGAGCAGCTGGCCGATGCCCGGGAAGGTGAAGATGACCTCCACGAGCACGACGCCGCCGATCAGCCAGGCGATATTGAGGACCGTGACTCTCAGTGCCGGTCCGAGCGCGTTGGGCAACGCATGGCGCAGGATCACCCGCCGGCGTGAGAGTCCCTTGAGCGTCGCCATGCGGACGTAGTCCGACTCGAGAACGGAGACGAGACTCGACTGCATCATCCGGACGGCGTACGCCGTCATCGCCAGGGTCAGCGTTACAGCCGGTAGGAACAGCATGTGCAGAAGGTCGGGCAGCGACTGCGCCTGGTCGATGTCCGCAAGCGGCGGGAACCAGGGGAGGGTTACGGCGAAGGTCAGCAGGAGCAGGATTCCGACGACGAACTCCGGAACCGCTGTCCCTACGAGGACGGCGGCCGAGAGCCAGACGGTGAACCGGCTCTCCCGGAAGACGGCCGTGACGATCCCCAGAGTCAAGCTCAGCGGGATGTACAGCGCGAGAGCGTAGGCGGCGAGGATCAAGGTGTTCTCCAGGCGAGGGAGGACGTAGTCGGTCACCGGCCGCTCCGCGACGATCGAGTCGCCCCAGTCGCCGCGGATCATCCCTCCCAACCAGTCCGTGTACCGCTCGAGCGCAGGCTCGTCGAGGTTGAGCTCTTCCCGCAGCACCTTCACCCGCTCCGGTGTCGCGTCCTGCCCGAGGATCCGCGTCGCGGGATCGCCGGGCAGGAGCTCGACGGTCCAGAAGATGACAAGCGATACGGCCAGGAGCGTGATGACCGCGAGCCCGAGGCGGGACACGACCAGGCGCAGTGCGTAGCGCATGCCCTAGTGCGCCCCGCCGCAAATACGCCCGCACTTCGCGCGGCTGCGAATCACGACCGTATTCACGGCGGGAAGCACTCAGCTTGTGAAGTCGATCTGTGTGAAGTTCGCGAACGGGGTGCCTGAGGGCTTCCACCCTCTGACGTTCGCACGCGTCGCGTCGATCGTGTTGACCATGTACGGGACGAGGTAGCCGCCCTGCTCGATGACCTCCTTTTGCAGAGAGCGGTAGATGGCCTGGCGCTTCTTGTAGTTCAGGGTCCTGCGGGCAGTCGCGAGGCGCGTGTCCCATTTCGCCCGGCGCCAGTGTGTCTCGTTCCAATCGGCTTTCGACAAGAGCAGAAGCGCCAGCATCGCGTCGGTCGGGCGTGCGATCCAAGCGCTCACGAACATCGGCGTCTTGAGCCAGACGTTGTCCCAGTAAGTGTCTCCGGGTCCGATCTCGAGCTCGACGTCGATGTCCGCGTCTGCCGCCATGGACTTGTACACGGTGGCGATCTCGATGAAGCGGGCCTGGACGTCCGAGACCGAGAGCTTCACCTTGAGGCCGTCCTCGTAGCCGGCCTGCCTCAGCAAGGCCTTGGCCCTCGAGACGTCCCGCCCCCGCGGAGCCCCTGGCACGGAGTACTCGAGGATCGAGGCGATCGGGATGTCGTTGACGAGCGTGCCGTTGCCCTGAGCGACGAGCTGGAGCATCTTCTTTCGATCCATTGCCAGCTTCAGGGCCTGCCGTACCCGGACGTCGTTGAACGGCTCCACGTCCATCTGCATCGCGATGACTTCCATGTTGCCCTTTACCTGGGTCACGGTCCTCGTGCCCGGTCCTGCCTTGAGACTCCGGAGCTCGGTGCCGGGTGGATCCTCGATGATGTCGACCTGCCCCCGCTTCAGCGCCGCGACCCGAGCGGCAGGCTCGCTGATGGACACGAGACGTAGGACGTCAGACTTCGTGGCCGAGCCCCAGTACCGCTTGTTCTTCTCGAAGATCGTCGGTCCTTGCCCGGGATCGAACTCCTTGACCCGGAAGGCTCCCGTTCCGTTCGCCTCACGACGCAAGTCGTCCTTCGTCGCGCCGTCCGGGACGATGTAGCTCTGACGCGTGATGAGACTGAGGGGCAGGTCGGCGTTCGGCTGCGCGAGCCGAATGCGGACCGTGTAGTCGCCGACCGCGCGAATCCCGTCGGGATCGAGGAAGGCCAGAGTGCCCGCTCCCGGCGAGGCCGTGGCCGGATCCAGCAATCGACGGAAGGAGTAGACGACGTCCTTGGCCGTGAACCTGCTGCCGTCGTGGAATCGGACGCCACGACGAAGTCTGAATGTCCACATGTCTGCCTTGGCGTTGGGTTCCCACCCCTCGGCGAGCTGCGGCCGCGCCCGCAGGGCCTCGTCGTAACGCGAGAGCTGCTCGTACGCCGCCGAGATCAATCTCCCATCGTGCTGGGACGTGTTGAAAGCCGGATCCGCGATATCGGACGACGACATCTTCCCGCTCATCGCGTACCGCACCGTCTTCAGTCGCTTCTGAACTCGGGTGAGCGGCTCGGCGACGCTGGGCCGCGCGCCCGCAAGCGCTGGACTCGCGCTCGCCATCCCCGCCACCGTGGCGACACCGACGACCTTGAGGAAGCCTCGCCGGTCCATGTCACGCTCATTCATGTCGCTCAATCCTCTCTTGGGTTACGTGCTCGACCCGTCCGCGCAGGCGCCGTGCCACGGTCTACGTCATCGAGCTTTCGCAGGATGTGGCGCCGCACCGCCTCGGCTGCGACGTCGGGGTCCCTCGTCCGGAACGCGGTCAGCACCTCTTGATGCCGGCTGTCGAAGAGGCCGATCCACTCGCCGGAAGCCAGCGGGTACAGCTCACGCTCGGGCGACCAGATCAGGAAGGACAGCCCCGCGACGCTCCAGGCGCGGGAGAGGTAGGGATTCGCTGCTGCGTCGATGAGCAGCGTGTGCCACTCGACATCGAGCTCGGTTGCTCCAATCGCATCACCTCGCTTTCCGGCCGCGCGCATCCCGCGCAGCAGTTCGGTCAGCTCGTCGCAGAGCCGATCCCATTCCTCTGGCTCTAGGTGCTCGAGGGCCTCCCGCACGGCCAGCTCTTCCAGCGCGGCCCGGACGAGCAGGCCATGCTTGACCTGTTCCCGGTCGAGGCCTGCGATGTACGTCCCGTTCTTCGGGCGCGTCTCGACGAGACCCTGCTGCTCGAGGATCCGAATGGCCTCGCGAATCGGCGTTCGGCTGACGCCGAGCTGCTCCGCAAGGTCGTGCTCTGGGATCTTCTCTCCGGGCCTGAACTTCCCCTGGATGATGGCGTCGCGGATCGCCTCCACGACCTGATCCCGGAGCGACGTCTGCGGGATCCTCGAGAGGGCGGGCGTGGCCTCCATCTACCTACGGCTCCAGATACGCCCGTCCTGCGACGCCCTTCGTCATAGTTACCGAGCCCTCCACCGCGACGTACACCTCCGCAGAGGTCAATCAGCCTGTGGGTGATGCATACATGATGCAACAGCGCGCGTCAAGCCGAACTGATGCACGCCCGGATCCGGCTTGCCTGGATCTTCAGGATCCTTTGCGACGACATGACCATCCGCGCATGCCATCCATAGAGTGCGGGTAATGGAAGTCCGCTTCGTAGTCGAGCACGCGGGTTGCGCGTCCTGCAGCGAACGGGTGCGTGCCGCGCTCGGCCCATTCGATCCGAGCTCTTGGCGCTAGGTGGGTCTCCGATGATGGTGAGGATGGGCCGCCCGTCGTTCACCACACCGGATACTAGAAGGCCGACTTCACCGTCCGTCCCCGCTGCTGCGAAGTTGCACGAGTCCCGCACGCCCTTCCACTCGTACT
>JACCWU010000035.1 GCA_013697465.1 Actinomycetota bacterium
CCGCATCGTCTCGACCACCGCGTCGTTCGTCTCGCCGAGACCGACGATGATCCCCGACTTCGTCATGACGCGGTATTCGGCGAGCTCCTTCACCCGCCGGAGCAGCCAGAGCGCCTTCGCATAGCTCGCCTTCGCGCCGCGCATGCGCGCGTGCAGACGCCGAACTGTCTCGATGTTGTGGCCGAAGACGTCCGGGCGCGCCTCGAGGACGATCGCGAGGGCACCTTCCTCGACTCCGAGGAAGTCGGGCGTGAGGAGCTCGACCGTGGCGGCCGGAAGCTTCCTCCGCAGCGCCCGGATCGTCGCCGCGTAGTGACCGGCTCCGCGGTCCGGGAGGTCGTCGCGGTCGACCGAGGTGACGACGACGTGCTCGAGGCCCATCTGGTGCGCGGTCTGGGCGAGCCGAAGGGGCTCGAGCGGATCGGGTGGCTCGTCGGGCCTCCCGGAATGGACGTAGCAGTAGCGGCAGGCCCGCGTACACGTGTCGCCGAGGATCTGGAACGTCGCCGTTCCGCGTCCCCAGCACTCGCCGATGTTCGGGCACCGCGCTTCTTCGCAGATGGTGTTCAGCCGTCCCTCGCGCATGAGGCTCTTGACCTCGTAGTAGCGCGAGTCGACGCTCGGCCCGCGGACCTTCATCCATTCCGGCCGACGCGGGCGCTCTGCCACAGGCAGCGACTTCTGCATGGCCTGGACTAGTCTAGAGACGGTGGTACCCGAGGCCCCTCTCGAGCGGACGGAGAACGGCGTCGCTCCGGGAGGCGACGGCTGGTTCGTTCTCAATGTGCGCGAAGCACACTGGTTCGACGGCGGTGAGCTCGGCGGCCTCTACGTGTCCTTCGAGAGCGAGAAGGCACGTTTCGCGGAGCTCGGCTTCGGGTTGGGGATTCTGCGCCCGGGTGAAGCCAATGCCCTGTATCACGGAGAAGAGGCCCAGGAGAACTTCCTCGTGCTCGCCGGAGAGTGCCTGCTCCTCATCGAGGGGGAGGAGCGGACGCTGCGGGCCTGGGACTTCGTCCACTGTCCATCGTGGACCGAGCACATCTTCGTCGGTGCGGGTGACGGCCCCTGCCTGGTCGTCGGGGTCGGGGCGCGGCGGAAAGGACGCGGACTTCGCTTTCCGGTGAGCGAGCTCGCGCTGAGATACGGCGCAGGCGCTGACGTGGAAACGACCGATTCGCGAGAGGCCTACGCCGGCTTCTCCGAGCCTCGGCCCATCCCCTGTCCACCGGAGTTCTCCGAGCTGACGCGCTAGCCCGCTCCACCTTCGAGCCCGGCGACGAGCTCCTGCTCGCCACCGCGCCATCGCACGTGCAACGACTGCGCGACCCGCGCCATGAGCGACGCTGCAGGCGGGTTGTCTCCGCAGACAGTCGCGACGAGCTCGGTCACGCCGGCGGCTCGCGCGTCGGTTGCGAGCTCTCGCGTGAGGATCGTGCCAATCCCGCGACCCTGGTACTCGTCGGCGACCTCGAACGCGACCTCCGCGCTCTTCCCGTCGCGGACGAGATGGGCGATTCCAACCGGCTCCGGGTCGCCGTCGAGGTAACCCACGAGGACGTGGTGCTCGGCATCGACCTGCGCGAGGAGGCGAAGCTCGTCCGCTGACAGGCGCGGCTTCGCGCCACAGAACCGGCGCTCGCGTGAGCGAGGACCGAGCCGCTCGAACAGGGCCGAGACGGTGGCCGTGTCGCCCGGTCGTAGGAGCCGGATCGTGAGGCCGCCGATGTGACGTGTCTGCACGTACACATGGTGGCGCCCGTCGTGATGGCCTCGCTTCGCCCTCGCGGGCCATCTTCTTGACATGGCCCGATCCGGCCATCAGACTTACGGGTCATGGAGCAGGACATCCGCTTCTGCGAGCTCGGCGGGCAGCGAATCGCGTACGCGACGGTGGGCGAGGGACCGCTGCTCCTCTTCGGTGGCCGCTGGGTCTCACATCTCGAGGAAGAGTGGAACGATCCTCGCGTACGAGCGTTTTACGAGGAGCTGGCGCTCGGGCACCGCGTCGTGCGATACGACCGAATCGGAGCCGGCCTTTCGGACAGGAACCTCTTCGGACCACCCACACCCGAGTCAGAGATGCGGGCGCTCGCCGCGGTGCACGCTGCCTCCGGCTCCGAGCCGGCGACGATCTTCGCGTGCTCGTGCGCAGGACTGGCGACGGCCGCCTACGCAAGCGCGTACCCGGATCGGGTCCGCAGAGTCGTGTTTTTCGGGGGTTACGTATCGCGTGACGACATTCCGGAAGTAACTCGCCGCTCCCTCGTCGACTTCGTCCGCACGAACTGGCCGCTCGCGGCACAGATGCTCGCCGGCCTCAAGCTGCCCCACGGCAGCGGAGACGAGATCGCCGACTGGAGCCGCTACCAGCGGCGATCGGCCGAGGCCGACGTCGCCGCCGCGTTCCTCGAGCTCGACCTCGCGACCGACGCTCGCGACGTCGTGCCGACGGTGACGGTGCCGGCACTCGTCCTGCAT
>JACCWU010000044.1 GCA_013697465.1 Actinomycetota bacterium
TCCAGAGCTCCCGTCCGGCGAGCTCGAGGACGAAGGTCGCGCAGTCGGCCTCGACCGCGCAGTCCTGACTGAAGCGAAGGACGGTCTCGCGCACGAAGTCGTCGCGCTTGTAGCGCAGCGTCACCTCTCGCTCGCCCACGTGCCGTGTGATCCGACCGCGCTTCTTCGGGCGCTCGTGACACTCCAGGATGTCGCCGAAGTCCGAGGCGAACTCGAGGACGAGCTCCATGCGCTGCGGACCGTCCGTGAGGTTTTCGACGATGACGTCCTCGTGCACCCCCCGGACACGAATCGCTCTCGGCGAACGGCAGTGGTCGCGTCCTCACCGTCTCGCGAGACACCCCCGATCACCCGCGCCGAGTAGTAGTCGACCGTCTCGCTCGAGAGCGTTCGGGGCGACTCGCCGTCGACGAAGAGCCGCCACGTGGAGAGATGCCGCATGTCTGCGTGGAAGAACCCATCGGCGTGCTCGGCCTCGACGTCGCCGCTCGGGTCGGAGACGAAGAACGTGCTTCCGTCGAGCACGGTGAGGTTCTTTCCGCCGCGCCCGTCGCCGCCCATGTCCCGTTGTTTGCCCAGTTCGCACGATGGGCAACCCTCTCCGATGGAGCTCGGCTATCAGCTCTCGAGCGAGGAACATCCCGCATCGGACCTGGTCGGATACGCGCGACGCGCCGAGGAAGCCGGATTCTCATATGCGGTCATCTCTGACCACTTCCACCCTTGGCTGCACCGCCAGGGGCAGTCGCCGTTCGTCTGGTCCGTTCTCGGCGCGATCGCGCAGGTGACGAAGCGGCTCCGCATCGGGACCGCGGTGACTGCGCCGATCCGCCGCACGCCTCCGTATCTCGTGGCTCACGCAGCCGCGACCGTGACGACGATGATGCCCGGCCGCTTCTTCCTCGGCGTCGGTTCGGGCGAGAACCTGAACGAGCACGTGACGGGCGAATGGTGGCCGCCGAGCGAGACACGGCGCGAGATGCTCGAGGAGGCCGTCGATGTCATCAGAAAGCTCTGGGCCGGTGGAACTGTCGAGCACTTCGGCAAGCACTACACGGTCGACAACGCGCGCATCTACTCACGGCCGCTCGAGCCTCCCCCGATCATGGTTTCCGCTGGCGGCAGCGACGGCGCCGAGCTGGCTGCTCGGATCGGCGACGGCCTGATCGGAACCGCGCCCTCGGGGGAGGTGGTGGAGGCGTTCGTGGAAGCCGGTGGCAAGGGAAAACCACGCTATGCGCAGATCGACGTCTGCGTCGCCGCCGACGAGGCCGAGGCGCGGCGAATCGCGCACGCCCAGTGGGCGGCGCCCGCGGCCGTTCCACCGCGATTACTTACGAAGCTTCGCGTTGCCGCCGACTTCCAGGCGGTTGCGGATCTCGTGACCGAGGAGCAGGTGGCCCAGAGCGTCCTCTGTTCGGCCGACCACGAGCTGCACCTGGCGAAGATCAAGGAGTTCCTGGATGCAGGCTTCGACCACGTGCACGTGCACCAGGTCGGCGCGGATCAGGCGACGTTCTTCCGCTTCTACGAACGCGACGTGCTCCCGCGCGTCGCCGAGCTCTGAAGGGAGGTTCGATGCACGAGATGGTCGATCTCGAGGAGGTTCAGCGACTGGTCGAGGAGGACGACGCCCAGCTCCTCGACGTCATGTCTCGCAAGTCCTACGAGGAGAGCCACCTGCCCGATGCGATCAACATCTCGCTGAAGGAGCTCGACGGGCAGAGCGCGGCGCTTCTCGATCGCACGAGGCCGGTGGTCACATACTGCTACGACTACCAGTGAAACTTGAGCGCACGAGCCGCGTGGCGGCTCGAGCAGCTCGGCTTCGAGCAGGTCTTCGACTACGTCGCGAGCAAGGTCGACTGGTTCGCCTGCGGCATGCCGCGCGAGGGCAACGCGGCTGACGTGCCGTGGGCGGGCGATCTGGCCCGCCACGATGTGCCCACGTGCGTTCCTGAGGATGCGCTCGGGAAGCTAGGCGACCGGGTCCGCGAAAGCGGGTACGACTTCTGCGTCGTCGTCAACGACGAGCGGATCGTCCTGGGTCTTCTGCGGGGCGACGCACTGGGCAAGGATCCAGAAGCGAGCGCCGACGAGGTGATGGAGCTCGGGCCCAAGACGATCCCTCCGAGCAAGCCACTCGAAGAGCTGCTCGAGTCGAGCTCGAGTCAAGGCATGAAGCACTGGGTCGTCACGACGTCGCACGGGGCACTCCTCGGCGCGCTGGATCGCGCGGAGGCCGAGAGGGCGCTGGAGGAGAGCCGAGAGAAACCGGCAAAGTGAGGCGGACTGAGAGAGCAAGATCGGAGGGAAGGCGAGCGGGCACCATGGTGAGGTTGGCCCGGTTTCCTCGCCGTCCCCCCGGATGAGCTGATTCGCGTGACGCTCGGGAATGGTTGGCTTCCAGCTCTGCCGCGCCGTCGGAGACGACCGCGGCGCCGCGCTCGTACTTCATCGCATGGCGCTGATCCCGCTTGCGCACGGCGATATCGAGGAGTCGCGCCGCATGATCGACGAATCCCAGCGGCTCGCAGCAGGCCGATCTCAGCTCATCGAGGCCGTGAATCTCTGGATGTACGCGCAGTTCGCGTTCGAGGACGGCCGGGTCGAGGAGGCGATCAGCCTGTCCCGTGAGAGCGCAGAGCAGGCCGACGCCATCGGTTGGACGTGGTGGGTCTCGGGCCAGCGGACATACCTTGCAGGGCTCGCGCTCGAGACGGGAGACCTCGACGCTGCGGAACGCGAAGCTCGCGCGGCGCTGGCGATCGGGCGGGAGCACGAGAACCGCCTGCGCTCAGCCGGGGCGATCTCGAGGCTCGCCCAGGCCGCGTTCGCCCGGGGAGAGATCGAGCGTGCCGGAGTCCTATGGGGAGCGGCCAAGTACGAGTTCACCCGCACACCGACGCGCTTCGATTTCGAGTGGTTCGGCGGCCGCCTCGTTACCGAAACGAACCCGATCTTCAGAGCGGCGATCGAACGGGGGCGGCGGCTGACGCTCTGGGATGCCGCCGCGGTAGCGCTCGGCGAGCTCAAGTCGCCCCAGACCTTGTCGTAAAGCGCCAAGAGATCCATCGAAGAGGCTGCGACGTCACACTTAAGAGACTGTGAGACTCGGCGGGGTCGGCCTGTCTGTGACCGCCGGCAGCCTGGTGTTTGTCGTGGCCCATGTGACTCTTCAAGGGACGGGCCGCTTTGTGCGTGCCTTGGGAATGACTTGTCCGTGTGCGCGGCGACGCCGGCCTGGCGCCCGCTACTAGTGCCCGCGCTCACGCCGGACTCCCCGGATCTGCTCATCGAATTTCCCCAGGTCTGGGTTCGCCGCCCTGCTTCGTAGCTGAGCGTAGGCGAAGCGAAGGCTCGGCGATCCCGCGCGGCGGACACGTCGCCGGCCTCCCAGGTCTGCCCGGTGCCGGCAGCTGCACGCGTGAGCGCTTCGAGCGGCTCTTCGCCGATCACCGCGAGGCCCTGCTGGCGTACGCGCTGCGCCGGGCGACCCAGGAAGCTGCCGAGGATGTCGTCGTAGACGCTTTCATGGTCGTCTGGCGGCGCCTCGACGACGTGCCTCACGATGCGAGGCCGTGGTTATTCGGCGTCGCGCGCCGAGTTCTCGCCGACCAGCGGCGGAATGCTTGGCGGCGCGCGTCACTGCCCGCCCGCGTCGCCACGCAGCCGCCTGCGACGCGCTCGAGACGCTCGCGCGCGTTCCCGAGCGCGACAGCGAGCTGCTCCTGCTCGTCGCCTGGGACGGGCTTACGCCGGGTGAGGCGGCGCGGGCGCTCCGGGTCTCACGAGTCGCGCCGCGCGTGCGGCTGCACCGGGCGCGCAAACGGTTGGCGCGGAACTCGACGCGTAGGACGCGCCCGAGCTCACTGCTGTGGAATCTGCGAGTAGAGGAGGCCCGATGACGACGATCGATGTGCTGGAGCTGCTCGAGCGGTGCTTTCGGCGCTCGCCCGTCGCGAAGGCCGTCGTGTTTCAGCGCCGTCGCGCTGGTGGCACATGACGCTTGCGTCCTTCGCGGCCTTCTTCGCAGCCCAGATCTTCCTGGGACCCGACGGCCACGGTTCGTCGCTTGGGGATCCCGGCGCCCTCCGCGCCGTCGCCTAACTGACGCTGATCGGGACGATGGGCGGGGCGCTCGGTTGGATCTCCGCAACACCGCGAGCGCGATCGCGGCGCTCCTCGGCACGCTCATGATCCTTCCGCTCCTCGCCGGCTTCCTGCCGAGGAGCGTCGGGGACACCGTCACCAAGTACCTGCCGAGCGAAGCCGGCGCGTCGAGCCTCGAGCCGTTACGTCCGTCCAAATCGCTCGACGCCACGGTTGAAGAACGCCCTCGGCACGAAGGCCGTGCAGACGGCCCGCACAGCAGGCAAGGATCTGCGGTTCGCGGGCACCGTCGATTTCAGGCCGAAGACTGTCGTCGTCCCCGGCGATGAGGGCTTCCCGCCCAAGAAGGTGGCGCCGGGCGCCGTCGGCGACGCGCGGTACAGCCCTGCTCGTTACACCGGGCCGCGGCATCGTCCTGAACGCCTCGCACGTCGCGAACGACACCGGCCGCAGCGACTCTGTCGTCTCGATCGACAAGGCGAAGCGCCGCGTCACCCTGCGCACGCTGCGCGGCTTCTTCGGCGGGAAGACCGTGCACTACCTGCGCACGGACGCGTCGGTCGACGTCGTCGCGGCGCTCGAGGGCAGCACCCTCGCCAAGAACCTCGACGCGGCGCCGGGCGCCGGCTCGAACAGCGCCTGCTCCTCCCGCTCGGCGATCATCCCGATCGTGAACGGCGCCCGCGGCAAGACGAACCCGCAGCGCCAGGGCCTACAGTCGGCCGTGCTCGGCGAGGGAAGCCCGCTCAACATCACACAGTCGCTCCCCGGCGCGCCCAACTACAGCCCCGTCTGGGACGTGCACCTCGCGGTCTGGAAGGACGGCGTCCCGCCGAAGCGCCTCACCTCGGCCGAACAGGTCGCGCGCGAGGTGAAGGCAGGTCGCCTCACGAGCGGCGGCGCCGGTCCCGCGAACGCGAGCCTCGGCGGCCTGAAGGCCGCACCGTTCATCTCCAACTGCCCGACGGTCGCCGTCGGCTGAGCCTGCCCCCGGCCGATCCCCGAATTCATCAGCCCGTAAGAACACAACGGCCACAATGAGCGACATGACCACCGTCCTGGTCGTCGACGATGAGGCGATCGTCCGCGAAGTCATCGTCAAATACCTCGCCCGCGAGGGCTACACGACGCTCGAGGCCGACGACGGCGACCGCGCCCGAAGCCTGCTCCAGACGCAGTCGCCCGACCTCGTCGTCCTCGACGTGATGCTGCCCGGCACGGACGGGCTCGAGCTCTGCCGCTGGATCCGGGGCCGCTCCGAACTGCCCGTGATCCTGCTCACCGCGCGCGGCGAGGAGGCCGACCGGATCGTCGGCCTCGAGCTCGGCGCTGACGACTACGTGACCAAGCCGTTCTCGCCCCGCGAGCTCGCCGCCCGCGTCCGAACGGTGCTCCGTCGCGCCTCGCAGCCGTCCTCCTCGCCCGAGCGTCTGTCCTTCGAGGGGCTCGAACTCGACGCCGCGACGCGCGACGTCCGCAAGGACGGCGTGGTGCTGAAGCTGACCGCTAAGGAGTTCGACCTGCTCTGGTTCCTCGCGAGCCACCCGCGGAAGGTGTTCTCGCGCGACCAGCTGATGGCGCGCGTGTGGGGCTACGAGGCGGCTCTCGACACCGGCACGGTCACCGTCCACGTCCGCAGGTTGCGGGGCAAGATCGAGGACGATCCCTCGAGCCCGGTCCACCTGCAGACGGTGTGGGGCGTGGGGTACCGCCTGGCGCTGTGATCGGCGTCGCCG
>JACCWU010000285.1 GCA_013697465.1 Actinomycetota bacterium
CCTAACCGCGGGTGTCATCGCTGGGGCGGATCCGCTCCCGCTCGCGGTGCTCACGGCATTCGCCACGTTGGTCGCGTTCCAGTTCGGCGTCCTTACACAGTGGCACGTGCTGCTCGGCGTCGTCGTCGCAATCATCCTCTTCGTTCCGATTCGGCGTTATGGGCTCGCCGCCGACTTGCCCTTCGACCTGGAGCTCTACCGAATCGGCGTGGCCCTTCTCGTGGCTCTTTGGCTGTCCGCGCTCCTGATCGATCCGGAGGTGCGACTGCGCGGCACGCCCGTCGACGGGCCGCTCATCCTCTTCGCGTTTGCGGTCCTCGGTTCTATCGTCACAGGTACCGGACTCATCGAGAGGCTCGGTCTGGCGTCGAACGTGCTCAAGGACGTCCTCTTCCTCGCGAGCTTCTACCTGGTCTTCTACCTCATCGCCAGCGTCGTTCGCGGGCGGGGTGCCATCGATGCCGTGATCAAGACGCTCGTCGCAGGAGGAGCCGCGATCGCTGTCTTCTCGCTCATCGAAGCGCGTGCCGGATACAACGTGTTCGACCAGCTGGAACGGATCTTTCCGTTCCTGAGCTTCCAGGGTGGACTCGACGAGGAGGGCATCGCGCGTGGCGTCCGCCTTCGCGTGTACGCGTCTGCCGAGCACCCGATCGCGCTCGCCGCCGTGCTCGCCATGTTGCTCCCGCTCGCCCTCTACCTCGGCCGCTCGACCGGTCGCCTACGTTGGTGGATTGCCGGCGGCGTCATGACCGTCGCCGTGTTCGCCACTGTGTCCCGGACTGGAATCGTCATGCTCGGAGTTGTGACACTCCTTCTCCTCAAGCTGCGGCCCAGCGACGTCAAGCCGCTTTTCCCACTCGTCGCTCCGGTGTTCGTCGTCATTTTCCTGCTGCTTCCGGGCACCTTCGGTACCTTCCGAGCAACGTTCTTCCCGGCGCAGGGCTTCGTCGCCGATCAGCAGGTAGGGGCGGGACGCCTCAGCTCGGAACGCCTCGGCCCACAGTTCGAGATCATCCGAAATCACCCTGTCTTCGGGCAGGGCTACGGAACGCGCATCACCACGGGCAATCGTTACGCGTGCGGCGAAGGCCTCGAGACGTGTCCGAATGCCAAGATCCTCGACAACGAATGGCTGGGGACGACGGTGGAGACCGGCATCGTCGGTCTTGTCGCGTGGCTTTGGTTCTTCATACGCTTCGTCCGGAGAACAGGACGCGAAGCCGCATCCGACCCGACGAGCCGCGGGTTGCTGTTGGCGTGCATCGCCTCAGCGGTCGCGGCGTTCGCCGTCTCGATGCTGACCCTGGACGGGTTCTCGTTCATCCAAGCGACGTTCGTCCTCTTCATCCTCGCGGGGCTGGGCATGAGCATCCTCAGAAGCGACGATTGGCCCTCCGACCCGCGCGGGCCGGAACGCGGCGCCTCTCGCTTCAGAAGCTCGCCGAGCGAGGCTTCGTAGACGCTGCTGGTCGCGCACCCATGTGCGAACCCCGGGCTTCTCGCACTGCGGACGGCGCCGGACCGCCTCGTCGGCGTAACCGGCGACCAACGCCAAGGCAGCAGGGTCCCGGAATGCCCGGAAGAGAGCCCGGAGGACGAGGTATGACGGTCGGTAGCCGAGAAAGTGGGAGACGCGCCCCTGCGCAGCCCAGGCCGACCAGCGGCTTCGCTCGCGGGAGGCCTCCCGTCGGTGGTGGTAGAAGGGCACGTCCGGCAGCACCCGCGTCTTCCAGCCGAGCGCGTTGGCCTCAGCCACGTCGATCGCGTCCCAGCCGGTCCGCGGCTCGAGCGGGAGCACGCGGTCGAGACATTCCGTCCGGTACGCACGTGCCGCACCCCACACGCTTGCGCCCGTTACGTGCTCCGCGCGCCACTCGCCGTCGTGCAGCTCGTAGCAGACGCCGCTGACGATGCCAAGGCTGGCGTCGGCCTCCAGCTCGTTCAGCAGCCGCTCGAAGTAGGTCGGCGGAAAGCTGAGATCGGCGTCGAGCTGGACGACGACATGAGGTCGTGGTTGCAGCGAGGAGAGGCCGAGATGGAGGGCATGCACAATTGGAGCTCCGCG
>JACCWU010000087.1 GCA_013697465.1 Actinomycetota bacterium
AGCCGGGGATGCGGCTGGGGGAAGCGCTCGCGACGTGCCCGTCGCTCGTCCTCGTCGATCGCGACCCGGCCGCTGTCGAGCGGGAGTGGGAGGACGTGCTGCGCCGGCTCGAGGATTCTGGCTTCGCCGTCGATCCCGCCGAGCAGGGAGTCGTCTACTTCGAGACGCGCGGCGTCGAGCGGCTGTACGGAGGAGTGCGTTCTGCTCTCGAGCGTGCGCTCGCTGCGATCGGCTCCACCTGGGATCCGCGGATCGGCGCCGCCGAGCGCCGATTCACCGCCCTTGCCGCAGCGAGCGTGGCGCGCGCGGGTCAGATCATGCTCGTGCAAGACCAGGAGGAGCAGGAGTTCCTCGAGCCGCTGCCGCTCTCGCTGCTTCCTTTGGCACCCGACCGCTACGCGGAGCTCGAGGGGCTCGGCTTGCGCCGGCTCGGCGAGCTCGCGCAACTGCCTGGTGCCGCCGTCGCCGAGAGGCTGGGCGTCGACGGGCGCAAGGCATGGAGGCTCGCTCGCGGGGGCGGAAAGGCACGGGTGAGAGGACGCAAACCCGCATTCGAGCTCGCCGAGACTCTCACGTTCCCCGACGCCATCGGAAACGAGCTCACGTTGCGGCGGGCGCTCGGCTCCCTCCTCGAGCGTCTGCTCGCTCGGCCCGAGCGCGCAGGGCGACCGTTCAGGAAGCTCGCCCTGTCCGCTCGGCTCGTCGGGGGCGGCTCGTGGCGCCGCTCGGTCACGTTGCGCGACGCGACCGCCGAGCTTGCACGCATGCGCGTGGCGCTCGGGCCCAGGCTTCAGGAGCTCCCCGCACCAGTGCTCGAGCTGCGCCTCGAAGCGGTCGAACTCGCCGAGCACACGGGACAACAGCTCGCGCTCGTCGAGCCCGCTGGGGAAGAGGCGAGCGGCCGCCTGCGGGAGGGCCTACGCCAGGTGCGCGCGAGCACAGGAACAGGATCGGTCTGCGCAGTGGTGGAGATCGCGCCGTGGTCACGGATTCCGGAAACACGAGCGCTCGTCGTTCCGCGGGACGAGTGAGCTTTGAAGGACGAGAGCCGAACTCCCGTCCCTCAGCGTTCACCCATGCACGACGCTTGGCGGCCGAAGCGGGATTTATTCCCGCGCAGGCTCGGCAAGCGCTGAGCGTGCACGACGAAGAAGAAGGGGGCTCGCGGGGGAGACATGGTTTCCCCCGCGCTAGTTCCGCGGGACGAATAGCGGGCAGGTTGAATGCCCCGCGACCCGCTCTCGTCGAGCAGGGGTTCGACGGAGCGCCGCGGGTTGTGAACCGGCAGCTCGTCGCCGTCGTCCGCGAAGAGTGGCGAGTCGTCGACCGCTGGTGGACGGAGGAGCCGGTCGACCGGCGCTACTTCGACGTCGTCCTCGAGAGCGGCCAGAACGTCTGCGTCTACCGCGACCAGGAGGCGAGCTCGTGGTTCACCCAGAACGCGTAGATCGCGGATCAGACGTCGAAGACGTCGTGACTCTCGAAGAACGCCTCGTCCGGCTTGGCTCCCCGAGCTTGCAGAGCGAGAAGCTCGCGGCGGTACTCGACAAACCCACCCGGCGTGTGGAGATTCAGGACGCGAGCCGGCTCGCTGCTCACGTTGCGAAAGAAATGGACGACTCTCGGCGGCGCGAGGACGTACGTGCCGGGAGTCCCGTGAACGACCTCTTCCCCGACGTGGAACTCGAGCTCGCCCTCGAGCACGTAGAACGAGTCGCTGTGTCCCTTGTGGAAGTGGGGCTGGACGCCGCCGCCGGGCGTGATCTCGAACTCGATCAGCGAGAGCTCCGGCCGGGCCGCCTTGACCACGCTCTTTCCCACGAGCTCGCCCTCGCCGGCACGGAGGGCGATCGGTGTGCTCTCGGTCACCGCTCAGCCGACGCCTGCTCGACGAGACGCTCCCACTCGTCGGACTGGTCGGCGGGCACGTGAACCCACTCGCGCATCACACGTCCCATGCCGGGGTCGAAGAGCTGAGCGCCTGGAAGCGCGAGCGCCGCTTCGCGCTGCGCCTCGTTCACGAGCTTAACCGTGAGCCCGCCGTCCTTCCAGTGGCCGGCCACGACCTTGTCGTTCTCCCGCTTGAGGCACGGCATGCCGAACATCTTCGACTCCCGCAGCGGCGTAGGCTCGACGGAGCCGGCCGGGAAGCGCAGGTGCCGGCTTTGCCGGCACCGAAGCGGGTGCCGCGCAGTGACATCCGCGACAAGCTCGTCCCAGGTCACGTCGCAAACCTATCTCAGACGTACCGCGATCACGGATGCCGGGTCCGCTCCTCCGTCGGCCGGAGGATCGTGCTGGTCGAAGTCGGGATTGCGCCCGCGCAGGTAGTTGCCGAAGCCGCTCGACGGCATGTGGAGGTTGAAGCAGCGCGCGTTCGCCGTGCTGTCGTTGTCGAAGCCGTGGACGACCCCGGGAGGAAAGAGGACGAGGGTGCCCGCCGGCACGGGGAGCGATCCGTCGCGAAACGCGAACATGAACTCGCCCTCGACGACGAGGAACCCGTCGGCATGGTGGTGATGGACATGTGGCTTCGCTCCTCGCTCGCCGGATCCGTAGAAGAACTCCGTCACCGTCAGCTCCTCGGCGTCCACGAGCAGGGTCGCACGACGCCCAGGCCGGTCGGTAATGGTCTCGCCGTCGGCGCCGTCGGCTCGGCGGAGCACGAGGAGCTCGGGATCGGCGGAGGAGTACTCCGGAATCGGATGCTGGTCGAAAGCGGCTCGAACCGCCTCCAGCTCGTCCTCGCTTCGTGCGGCGTGGAGACCTCGGGCGAAGTCGCCGAACCCGGAGCTCGGGACGTGGATGTCGAGAAAGCGTGCCGGCGAGTCGCCGGTCACTGCGAACGTGTGCACCACCTCCGGTGGAACGAACACCCAGGTCTCCCGCTCCGCGCGGTGCTCGCCGTCCTCGAGCCGGAACGTGAGCTCCCCATCGAATATGAAGAACGCTTCCGCGTGCTTGGCGTGTGCATGGAGCGGCGGACCGGCGTCGCAGTATGGAGGCGAGCGGACCTCGACGATCCCTATCTGCTCGAGGTCGGCGAGGAGCGTGACGCCGAGATCGTCGTCGCCTGCGATGTGCTCGGCTTCGACCGGCTGCACGGATACGGACTCCACCGGGCTGCAGCCTAGTCATGGCTTACGTCGAGCTGCACTGCCACTCGGCATACTCGTTCCTCGACGGAGCGTCGCAGCCGGAGGAGCTCGCGGCGCGGGCCGCCGAGGTGGGGTACGAGGCGCTCGCGCTCACCGATCACGACGGGGTCTATGGCTCGCTCGAATTTGCGCACGCGGCGAAGGCGTTCGGGGTGCGGCCGATCACGGGCGCCGAGGTAACGCTCAGCGGCGTAGGCTCGACGGAGCCGCCTGGGAGCGCAGGTGCCGGCTTTGCCGGCGCCGGAGCGGGAAGACGCGGCGTAGGCTCGACGGAGCCGCCTGGGAGCGCAGGTGCCGGCTTTGCCGGCGCCGGAGCGGGAAAACGCGCGCACATCACGCTGCTCGTCGAGAGCAGGCGCGGCTATGGGAACCTGTGCCGTCTCCTGACCGCCGCCCATGCAGGCACGCGGACGCCCGGCAGGGAGGACCGCGAGCCGCTCCCTCCTTCCGTTCCGCTTGAGCTCGTCGCCGAGCTCTCCGAGGGGCTCGTCTGTCTCTCCGGCTGCGCGCGGCTTGGCTTCGGCGTTCGCGATCCGAACGGAGCCGCGCGACTCGCGCGCGCATTCGGACGCGACCGTTTCTTCGTCGAGCTCCAGCGGCCCTACGAGCGCGGCGACGCGCATCGCAACATCCTGCTCCGCGATCTCGCAGAGCATCTTGGCGTCGAGACGGTCGCCACCGGCGACGTCCACGCCCACCACCCAAGGAGGACGCTGCTGCAAGACGCCCTCGTCGCGATCCGTTGCCGTACCTCGCTCGAGGGCTGCGAGCCCGAGCGGCGCGGCAATCGCGAGAGCGTGCTGCGGGCTCCCGAGGAGATGCTCGAGCGCTTTTCCTTCGCTCGCGGGGCCGCCGAACGGAGCGCGAAGATTGCCGAGCGGCTCCAGTTCGACCTGACGGAGGAGCTCGGCTACAGCTATCCGGACTTCTCCGACGGCGACGAGCCGGCCATACGTCAGCTCGCCGCGATCTGCCACCACGCGCTGAACGAGCGTTACGGCCGGAGTAACACAGTGTTACGCGGAGAGGCGCGCAAACGCCTCGAGGACGAGTTGAAGCTCATCGATGAGCTGGGTCTCGCCGGGTTCTTCCTCCTCCATCACGAAGTGCTGGAGCTCGCGCGCGAATGCGCACTCGAGGTGCGCGGCTCCGAGTCGCCGAGACGGTTCCTGCCGCCGGGGCGCGGGCGAGGCAGCTCGGTGGGCTCGATCGTCTGCTACCTCACCGGTCTCTCGCACGTCGACCCCGTTGCGAACGACCTCTCGCTCGGGCGCTTCCTGAACCGAGAGCTCGCCTCGGTCCCCGATATCGACCTCGACTTCCCGCGCGACATCCGAGAGAAGTTGATCGTCGCGGTCACAGAGCGCTACGGGCGGGAGCACGCGGCGCTCGTCGCGAGCTTCGCGACGTACCGCTCGCGCGGCGCGATCCGCGACGTGGGCAAGGCACTCGGACTCCCACATGCCGAGCTCGAGCGACTCTCGCGCCTCACGGACGGCTGGGATGCGCGCCGGATCGCGGAGGAGATCGAGCGGCTCCCCGACGGAGAGCGGAAGCTCGACTCGCGTCGCTGGCGCGCGTTCGCCTGGCTGACCGGCGAGATCGCTGGGCTGCCGCGCCATGTGTCGCAGCATCCGGGCGGCATGATCGTCTCGACGCGGCCGCTCGTGGAGCT
>JACCWU010000100.1 GCA_013697465.1 Actinomycetota bacterium
GCGGCGACTTCAGCTCCGAGCGCCGACACCGCCGCCGCGAGGTCGAGCGCGGCCCGTACGGCGCGCTCGGCGTCGTCTTCCTGTGCCACCGGTGCCCCCCAGACGGCCATCACGGCGTCGCCGATGAACTTCTCGACCGTCCCGCCGTAGCGCTCGATCGTCGTTCGTGCGGTTTCGAAGTAGCGCGTGAGCAGCTCGCGGACGTCCTCCGCGTCGCGCCCCTCCGAGAACGACGTGTGCCCCACGAGGTCGGCGAAGAGCACGGAGACGAGGCGGCGCTCTGCGGTCCGACTAGCAGGCGCAGATGGCGCCTCTCTAGGCTGCGCTGAAAGCGCAGCCCCGCACTCGCCGCAGAACTTGACTGCCGGCGCGTTCGCCGCTCCGCAGGAAGGGCATGCCTGTGCGAGCGCCGTCCCGCACTCGCCGCAGAACTTCCGACTCAGCTCGTTTGCCGACCCGCAGGAGGGACAGAGCAGCTCGTCCGTCACAGGGCAAACTCTATTGCGCCCTTCCACGATGAGCCAGACCCGGAGCATCTACCCTCCGCGGGTGGCCTCGGACATCGCTGACACCGACGGCGATCTCTCGCCCGACCGCGCGTGGTGGCTGCGCGTACCCGCCGTGCTTCTGAGCCCACGATCCGTCTTCTACGCGCTGCGTGAGGACGATCCGGACGATGTCGTCGCTCGGTCGGAGCCGCTCCTGCTCGTCGTCTGGCTCGCGGGTATGGCCACCGTTCTCGCGTCCCCGAAGGCCGGGGTCCTGCTCGACGATCCGGACTACGACACGCTGCTCTTCTCGGTCTGGGCGTTCGTTGCCGGAGGCATCTACGGCGCTGTCGGGTATTTCCTGCTCGGGTTTGCCGTCTTCTTCGGCGCTCGCCTGCTCGGCAGCTTGGGCGACTTTCGGCGCGAGCGTCAGCTCGTCGGCTTCGCGCTCGTTCCACTCGCCCTGTCGCTTCTACTCCTGCTTCCGTTGCGACTCGCGCTGTACGGGGGCGATGCCTTCCGCGAGGGCGGAGCCGACGACGGCACCGGTGAAAGGGTGCTCCTCGGGCTCCAGCTCGCCTTCGCCGCATGGTCATTCGCTCTCCTCTTCCTCGGCGTCCGCGTGGTTCACGGGTGGGACTGGTTGCGCGTGGCCGCGGTCGTCGTCGCGGGCGCTGCGTTGCTCGCCGCGATCCTCGGCGTCCTGGCGCTCGTCTAGTCGTGGCCGCAACCGTCCTCGAGCTCTGGCGCTATCCGGTGAAGTCGTTGCTCGGTGAGCAAGTGGACGAGGCCGAGGTGGAGGAGCGCGGTCTGGTGGGCGACCGGCTCTACGCCGTGACCGACGGGCGCGGAAAGCTCGGAAGCGGCAAGGCGACGCGCCGCTTCCGGCGGCTCGACGGGCTCTTCGAGCTACGCGCGCGGTACGAGGAAGAGCGCCCGGTCGTGACGCTTCCGGACGGGCGCGAGCTCGCAGGCGGCGATGCCGAGCTCGACGCGTTCCTGAGCGAGCGCTACGGTGCGGACCTGCGCGTCGCGCGCGAGAGCACGGTCCCACATCACGATGCGGCGCCGCTGCATCTCCTCACCACCTCGTCCCTCGAGTGGCTCGCGCACGAGCTGCCCGGGTCGCAGATCGACCTGCGCCGCTTCCGTCCGAACGTTCTTCTCGGAGGCGCAGGCGCGGGGCTCGTCGAGGACGACTGGGTCGGCCGCCGCTTCGCCCTCGGCAGCACGGTCATCCGCGTGGTCGCCCGCACGGAACGGTGCGTCATGACGACGAACCCGCAATCGGAGCTGCCGAAGGATCCCGGGGTCCTGCGCGCGGTCACCAAGCTCAACGATGCCTGCCTCGGCGTCCTTGCCGACGTGGAGCAGGCGGGCGTCGTCCGGGTCGGCGAGGTACTGCGCGAGATCTAGCTACCCGGATCCTGCGATAACGCGCGGGTAGCGCCCCAAGAGACGTCCTCCCTGCCGCTCACCATGGGTGTTGACAAGACATCCCGCGAGCGACAGGGAGGCAC
>JACCWU010000111.1 GCA_013697465.1 Actinomycetota bacterium
ACCGGCGAGGCGAGCACCTCGTCCGCGAAGGTCTCGTCGGTGACCTCGTCCACGGCTAGAGCTTGCCGGTGAGGGCGCGCCAGCGGAGCACGGGCACCTTCCAGATCGCCTCGAGGACGATGGCGCGGCTCATCTTCGAGTCGCCGACGCGGCGCTCGGAGAAGCGGATCGGGATCTCCCGCACCCGTAGTCCCGCACGGAGGACGCGATAGGTCGTCTCGATCTGGAATGCGTAGCCCCGCGCCGACAGCGCGTCGAGGTCGATCGCCTCGAGCGTCCCTCGCCGAAAGCACTTGAACCCGCCCGTGAGATCGCGCACATTCACGCCAAGCACGACCTGCGCATAGAGACAGCCCCCGCGCGAGACGATTCGCCGGAGCAGACCCCAGCCCTCGGTCCCGCCACCGCGGACATAGCGCGATCCGAGGACGAGGTCGGCCTCCCCCGCAGCCTCGATCAGCCGCGGCACATCGCCCGGATCGTGAGAAAAGTCGCAGTCGATCTCGACGACGAGCTCGGCGTTCTCGCTCAACGCCTTTCGGAACCCGGCGATGTACGCTGGGCCGAGTCCCTCCTTCCGCGCGCGGTGGAGCACGTCCACCCATGGAAGCTCGCCGGCGAGACGATCTGCCAGCTCGCCGGTTCCGTCCGGAGAGGCGTCGTCGATGACGAGAACACGATCCCGCGACGTGTCGAGGACGTCCCCGAGGGCGCGCACCATCGGCTCCAGGTTCTCGCGCTCGTTGAACGTGGGCAGGCAGACGACGGCGCGCGGCACGTCCCTATCATCGCGACATGGCAAAGCCACTGCCTCGGAATGCGGAGATAGCGGACCAGCTCGACCTGCTCGCGGACCTCTCCGAGATTCTCGCCGAGGAGTCGTTCAAGGTCATCGCCTACCGGCGAGCGGCAACACGGATCCGTGAGACACCCGGGCCGGTGGCCGAGCTGGCGCGTGCGGGCCGGGCGACCGATCTCCCCGGCATCGGGAAGACGATCGAGCAGAAGGTGCTCGAGATCGTCTCGGACGGCGAGATGCACGCGCTCACCAGGCGCCGCGAGCGCGTGCCGGTCGGGGTCGTCGACTTCCTGCGTCTCCCCGGAGTCGGCCCGAAGACGGCCGCCCGAATATGGACCGAGCTCGGCGTGACCACCCTCGACGGACTGAAAACCGCTGCCGAGGAAGGCCGGCTACGCGATCTCTCGGGGCTCGGCGCGAAGAGCGAGGAGAAGATCCTGCAGGCGCTGGCCGCAGGTGCCGGGCGCAAGGCTCCGAGCGAGAATCGGGGGCTCCTCGGCGTCGCCTTGCCCGCAGTCAAGGCCGTCGTCGCCGAGCTCTCCGAGCACCCGGCGGCGATCGCCGTCTCGGAAGCCGGAAGCGTCCGCCGCCGCCGCGAGACCGTGCGCGACCTCGACCTCATCGCGACGTCGTCGGATCCTCCCGCGCTGATCGGGGCCTTCTGCGAGGCGCCGTGGGTCGCGGAGGTCGTCGCGCGCGGACCCACGAAGGCGACCGTCGGCAGCCACCAGGGCCTCCGCTTCGATCTCAGGGTCGTGCCGCCCGAGTGCTACGGGAACGTGCTCCAGCACTTCACCGGCTCGAAAAACCACAACGTCGCCCTGCGCGAGGATGCCGTGCGTCGCGGCCTCTCGATCTCCGAGTACGGCGTCACTACGGTCGAGAGCGGAGAGGTCGTTACGCACGCGAGCGAGGAGGAGCTCTACGAGTACCTCGGCTATTCGTTCATACCGCCCGAGCTGCGCGAGTCGGGCGGGGAGCTTGTCGTTGCCCGCAGCGGAGCGCTTCCCCAACTCGTCCAGCTCTCGGACCTCCGCGGGGAGATGCACTGCCACTCCACGTGGTCCTCCGACGGAAAGGGCTCGATCGAGGAGATGGCCCACCGCGCGCAGGAACGGGGCTACGCGTTCATGTGCCTCACCGACCACTCCCACTACCTGCGTGAAGGCCGGCTCGAGGCGCAGTGGAAGGAGATCGAGCAGGTCAACGCTCGCGTCAAGCCGTTTCGCGTCCTGCGCGGGATCGAGGTGAACATCCGCGCGGACGGGTCGCTGGACGTCGCCGACGACCTACTCGCCGAGCTGGACTGGGTCGTCGCGTCGCTTCATACGTCGTTCGACCGAACCCCGACCGAGCGAATTCTGGGCGCGATCGACAACCCGCACGTCGACTGCATCGGCCATCTCACCGGGCGCCGGATCTTGAAGCGCGCTGGTTCCGAGATCGACGTCGAGCGTGTGGTCGAGCGTGCAGTGGAGACGCGCACCGCGCTCGAGATCAACTCGCAGCCCGACCGTCTCGACATGCGCGACACGCACGCGCGACACGCTGGGGAGGCCGGCGTGCTCGTCCCCATCACGACGGATGCACACTCGACGGGTGCGCTCGACTACGCGGAGCTTGGCGTCGGTCTTGCCCGCCGCGCCTGGTTGACGAAAGAGCAGGTGCTGAACACGCGCACCTGGGCGCAGATCGAGAAGCTCCGCAAGTGAGCTTTCGGGAGGACGGCGCCGCAGCGGTCGACTGGGTCGCCGCCTATCTCGAGGGCGTACGCAACCTTCCGGTGCTCGCGCAGGTCGAGCCCGGCGACATCCACGCAGCGCTGCCGCCGTCCCCACCTGAGGAGCCGGAGCCATTCGCGTCGGTTCTCCGCGACCTCGACGCCGTTCTCCTCCCCGGCCTCACTCACTGGCAGAGCCCTCGCTTCTTCGCGTACTTCGCGACCACGGCCTCCGACCCTGGTGTGCTCGCCGAGCTCCTCGTAGCCGGCCTCAACCAAGTCGGAATCCTGTGGCGTACCTCTCCCGCGCTTCAGGAACTGGAGGAGGTAACGCTCGACTGGCTGGGGCAGCTCCTCGGGCTCCCCGCGGGCCTGCACGGTCACATCGAGGACACGGCGTCGACGGGCGTACTGTCCGCGCTCGCGGTCGCCCGCGCGCTCGCTCCCGGACGCCGCACGGTGCTCTGCTCCGAGCACGCGCACTCGGCAGTGGACAAGGCGGCGCGCCTGCTCGAGCTCGAGCTCCGCAAGGTGCCCGTAGACGCCGAGTTTCGTTTGCGCCCGGATGCGTTGCGTCTCGAGGACGCATGCGCGGTCGTCGCGACCATCGGCACCACGGGTGCGGCTGCGGTCGATCCCGTGCCCGCGATCGCCGATCTCTGCGAAGCCGCGGGGGTCTGGCTGCATGTCGACGCCGCGTACGCCGGATCGGCTGCGATCTGCCCCGAGCTCCGCCACCACTTCGCCGGTTGGGAGCGGGTGGACTCGATCGGCGTCAACCCGCATAAGTGGCTGGGGACGCCGATGGACTGCTCGGCGCTCTGGACGAGCCGGCCCGATGACGTCCGCGGAACCTTCAGCCTCGTCCCCGAGTTCCTGCAGTCGCCTGACGAGGCCGTGAGCCTGAGCGAGCTGACGGTTCCGCTCGGCCGCCGGTTCCGGGCGCTGAAGCTCTGGGCGGTGCTTCGCTGCTTCGGGCGGACGGGCCTGCAGGAGCGGATTCGCGAGCACGTCCGGCTGGCGGCCCTGTTCGAGAGCTGGGTCGAGGCGGAGCCCGGATGGGAGGTCGTCGCTCCGCGGCACTTCTCGCTCGTGTGCTTTCGCCGTGAAGGCTCGGACGAGGAGAACGAGCGGCTGCTCGAGCGGGTCAACGCAACGGGCGAGGTTTTCATCTCACATGCCCGGCTCGGCGGTCGCTACGCGCTGCGGCTCGCGGTCGGGAACTACCGCACGACGGAGGACGACGTGCGGCTCGCGTGGGAGGTGCTCACCCGCGAGGCGCCGTGACCGGGAGATAGATCCTCGACGCCTGCAAGATCCAGCCTGCGTCACTCGTCTTGACGACGCGGCCCAGGAGGAAGAGACCGGCGGCCGTCAACTCCTTCTCTGCTCTCTTCCACTCCTTCGGAAGCCGCGTGGCTAGCGTGAGATCGAGGCTCGAGACGGTGACCTTAACGGGCCTGTTCAGCTTCGCGGCGCCGAGCGAGAAGCAGGGTGCCCTGATGCAGCGGATGCCGAGGTCGCGCACTTTGAAGTAGGTCCCCTTGGTGCCCCTGCCGATGGGTGCACGAACGTCGGCGACCACCAACGCGCCCAGGTTGCCGAAGCCCTGGAACGTCCACGGATCGATGTCGGCCCGGACGAGCGTTCCGTCCGACATACCGGTCTGGAGGGGCTGCCGCTTCTCGTCGACCGCCAGCGCGACATAACAGCGGGGCCGCACTGCTCCGTCCGCGCAGCGCGTGCGGGAGCGATTCGCGAGCGCCACCCAGTAGCCGCCGCAGATCGGAGATGGGCAAAGTCGCGGATCCGGTCGAACGACGTACTGCGAAGAACCGACGAGCTTGGGCGGCGGCGGCCCGCTCTGCCCCGCCGCTGGAAAGAGTGCGACGATGAGCGCTGCGGCGACCACGAGGCCCGCGGGTAGCGCAGCGCGCGCGAGGGCGATCCTCATACCTCCTTAGGATACGACTCGTGCGCCTCGTCGCCATCGGGCTCGCGGCGGGGGTCTTCTCCGCGCTCTTCGGCGTCGGTGGCGGCGTGATCGCCGTCCCGCTCTTGATCCTGCTCGTCTCGCTGCCGGAGCGCGCTGCCGCGGCAACCTCGCTCGGAGCGATAGGGATCACCGCCCTCGCGGGCGTGGTCGTCTTCGGATTCCGTGGCGAGGTGGACGTCGGCTACGGCGCGCTCGTGGGGCTTCCGGCCGCGGTGGGAGCGCTTATGGGCACCTCTCTTCAGCAGCGCGTCCCGACGAGAACGCTGACGTACGCGTTCGCACTGCTGCTCACCGCCGTCGGCGTCTGGCTCCTCGTAACGTGAGCACGCAAACGATCGCGCTCGCGCTCGCGCTCGGCCTCGCGACCGGCGTGCTCGCCGGGCTCTTCGGACTCGGTGGGGGAATTCTCTTCGTGCCCACGCTCGTGGCGCTCGGCCTCGGCCAGCTCGAGGCCCAGGCAACGTCGCTGCTCGCGATCCTCCCGACGGTCGCCGCCGGCGCTTGGAACCAGCATCGATTCGGCAACCTCCGGGTGAGAACAGCCCTCGTCGTCGGCGTCGCGTCGATCGCCGGCGTCGAGGTCGGCGCCCGAATCGCCACGTCCGTGCCCGAGGATCTCCTTCGCCGGCTCTTCGCGCTCCTGCTGTTCGGCGTCGCCGCCCAGCTCGCATGGCGAGCTCGCCGGGCCGCGCCTCGCTACCCTGACTCGCCGTGACTGTGTCTGCCCCGATCCGTGTCGGCATCCTTGTCGGAGCGGCTCTCGCGCTTTCGTCGGCGCTCGCCGCGGCCTCTCCTCCGCCGAGTGGAGCCTCGACCGAGGCCCGCGCGACGATCGTTCGTCTCAGCATTCCGGGACAGAGCACGGTGGCTCTCGGCGACGTCGCCTGGCCCGACACGGCGGGTGCCGAAGTGCAGTCTTTCGTCTACCCGGGCGACGGTGCGGTGATTCGGGTGGGCCTGTCGCGGGCGGTTGCCTCCGCGCAGACCGGCGGAGCGGCAGCGTCGCAGGCCTCGGCCGAGACGATCGCGGTCTCGCTCTTCGGCGGCGACGTGCTCGCGGGTCAGGTGACGGCCCACGCGAGTGCGGGAGCAAGCCGTCGCTCGGCAGGGGCCGACGTCGGCAGCTCGACCGTTCAGGGTCTGCGGGTGCTCGGACAGGACGTCTCACCGTCCGCGGGCGCGAGCCTCTCGCTCGGGGACTGGGGGACGCTCCAGATCCTGGCTCAGGACACGGGCTCGAGACGCGGGCGGTCTCCTGCGGCACAGGGCTCGGTCGTGGTTCTCCGGGTGAGGCTCAGCGCGGCGCACGGAGGTTTGCCTGCCGGGAGCGAGATCGTCGTGGGGGAGGCTGCGGCGACTGCTGTCGCCGACCTGCGGGCGGCGCCGGCCCCCCAAGCTCCCGGCACCGGTACGCCGCTACCTCGCCCACGCCCACCGGTTCCGGCGAGGCCGCGGCCGCCCGAGGCCGACTCGGGCGATGTGGCGATTCCCGGCGGTCCCGTGCGTGCAGCGCCAGCGGACGTCGTCGCTCGCCTCACGTCGGGGGGCTACGTGTTCCCCGTTTACGGCACGGCGTCGTTCGGGGACAGCTTCGGGGGCCCTCGGCCGAACATCCCGGGAGGCTGGCACCACGGCGAGGACATCTTCGCGCCCATGGGCGCTCCGATCCTCGCGGTCGCCGACGGCACCCTGCATTCGATCGGCTTCATCCCGCTCGGCGGCTACCGACTGTGGCTCCAGGACGAGTCGGGCAACCAGTTCTACTACGCCCACCTTTCGGCGTACTCGCCTCTCGCCGTCGAAGGCAAGCAGGTCGAGGTGGGCGATGTCATCGGCTTCGTCGGAGACACGGGAGACGCCGAGGGTGGCTCTCCACACCTCCACTTCGAGATTCACCCGGCTCAGCTGATCGGGCTCGGGTACGACGGCGTCGTTGCTCCCTACCCGTTCCTCGTCGCCTGGCGGCGTGCGGAGGACGTCTTCTTCGCGGCCGGCAGGATCTATGTCGCCTCGCGGCGGGGAACTCCCTCGCTGCCTCCGCCCGGAGCAGTGCTGCTCCAGGCGGAGGACATCGCATCCACGAGCGGGCTGGTTCCCGGCGCGCTCGAACGTGCGCTCGAGCGCAAGCCGAGGTAGAGCCGGGGTACTACGCTTCGCTGGGCTCGGAGCCGTTGCCAGGCGTCTCGGCCTCGGCTGCCGCGAGCTCGTCCGAGAACTGCTCGAACCCGTCGCCGTTCTCGCCTGCGACCCGCTCCATGATCCACTCGCGCGTGGCGGCGCCGGTCCACGGGTTGTAGAGGACGCCGAGCGTCACGCCGGTCAGGAGGATCACGCGGTTCCGGGCCTTGTGCCCCTTCTTCGCGCCCTGGAGCCGGTCGCCGGCATCGGTCAGCTCACCGACGAGTTCCTGGATCTGCTCCTGGAAGTCCTTGTCCGAGACTTTCTTCGCCTTGCCTTTCACGCCTTCGCTCTTCGCGATCTGGCCGTAGAGGCTGCGGGCGGCGACGAACGCCGCAAGCAGATCGTCGCGCAGCTCCGGGTCCTCGATCGCGCGTTTCACGTACGGGCGCAGCGTCTCGACTGCTTCCATCGGCTTGTCCTTGGTCTTGGACATGATGTTCCACCTTTCTTCGACTTGGTGTGAAGTATGTCGGCTAGTGTGGACCGAGTGTCGGGGGCTCTCTCCTTGCTTCTCCACCCGAGGCGATTGCTAATCCTCGTCGGGTCTTTCGTGTCGGCGATTCTCTATGTCTGGATCGCCGCCGTGCACGCAGTTCCGGGCGTTCGCAGGCGGAAAGCGGCGTTTCGAGCCGCCTGGCGACGACGGGCACGCCGGCAGGAACGCGCGAACTGGAGGGCCTGACCCGCTTCGTTCTTCGCCACCGCTGGCCGGTGCTTGGCGCATGGCTGGCGGTCTTCGGCGTCGCGGGCTGGGCATCGTCCCAGCTCGCGGACCTCCTTACGAACCGCTTCACGTTACCCGGAACGGACACCCGGCGTGCGGAGGTGCTGCTCGAGGACCATTTCGGCCAGAAGTCGACGGGCTCGTTCACGATCGTCGTCGAGACGAGGGGGAACTCCCGCGCACTTGTGCCTCAGGTGCGTGTCGCCGCCGAACGGGCCGCGGCGGAGCTGCCCACGAGCCGTCTCGTCGCGGTCACGTCGCTGACCCATAACGTGATCACGGCCCAGATCGTCTCGGAGCTCGCACCTGCCGACTCCAAGGGCCACACGGACGACATGCGGGAGGCGATCGGCGCCATCTCCGGCGCGACGGTCTATGTCACCGGGCAAGCGGCGATCGAGCACGATCTCGACCCGGTCTTCGGTGACGACCTGCTCAAAGGGGAGCTGATCGCGATCCCCATCGCCCTGCTCATCCTCGTCCTCACCTTCGGGACGCTCGCGTTCCTCGTGCCGTTCGTCTTCGCGCTCGTGACGATCCCGACCACCCTCGGGATCGTCTGGGTCTTCGCCAACTTCATGGAGCTCTCCACGTATCTCCAGAACCTGGTCTCGCTGATCGGTCTCGGAATCGCCATCGACTACTCCCTGCTCGTCGTCTACCGGTTCCGCGAGGAGCTGCGCCGCGGCCTCTCACGCGACGAGGCAATCGTGAGAACGATGCAGACGTCCGGCCGTGCGGTGGTGTTCAGCGGCACGGCTGTCGCGATCGGGCTCGCGATGCTCCTCTTCATGCCGCTTCCGTTCATGCGGGGGTTCGGCATCGGAGGTCTGTTCATTCCGGCGGTGTCGGTGCTCGCAGCCGTCACGTTTCTTCCCGCCGTGCTCTCTCTCGTCGGCCAGCGGCTCGACCGAGCTCGCCTCATGCCGCAGAGCTGGCTCGCGCGCCGGGACGATCACGAGCGGGGCTTCTGGGCCAGGCTCGCGCGTTTCATCATGCGCTACCCGAAGCTCGTCGCCGCGACGACGGCCGGATTCCTCATCCTGCTGGCCCTTCCCCTTCTGACCTTGCAGCTCGGGCCTGGTGCGAACGAGGGCATCCCGCGAGACCTGGAGGCGATCCAGGGGTACGACGTGCTCACGCGAGCGGTTGGAGCGGGAGCGGTAGCTCCGACCAACATCGTCGTCGACACGGGGCGAGAGCGTGGAGCGGAAAGCCCACTCGTGGCCGCCGCGGTGGCCGATCTCGAGCGCGGCCTCTCCAGCGATCCACAGGTTGCCCTCGTCTCGTTCGATGTCACGCCGCAGCACGTCGACCCGACGGGCCGCTATCTCAACATCGAGGTCATCGGGAAGAGCGACTACGGTAAACCGGAGAGCCTTGAGTTCGTCAGCCGCCTCCGCGGGGACATCATCCCGGCTGCGGGCTTTCCCGAAGGCGTGGACGTGTACGCGGGCGGCGGGCCACCGGGCGGGAAAGACTTCCTCGATCTGACCTATAGCTGGTTCCCGTGGCTCCTCGCCGCGGTGCTCGTGGCGACGTTCTTCCTGCTCATGCGCGCGTTCCGTTCGATCGTGCTGCCCCTGAAGGCGATCCTCCTCAACCTGCTCTCGATCGGGGCGGCCTACGGCCTCTTGGTCGTCGTCTTCAAGTGGGGAGCGGGTGAGCCGGCCGGGCTGATCGCCTACGACCAGGTCGAAGGATGGATCCCGGTGTTCCTGTTCGCGATGCTCTTCGGACTCTCGATGGACTACGAGGTCTTCCTCGTGTCACGGATGCGCGAGGAATGGGACCAGGGAGCCACGAACGAGGAGGCGGTCGTCCTCGGGCTCACGAAGACCGGCCGCCTCGTCACCGCCGCCGGCCTCATCATGTTCGCCGCCTTCATGGGGTTCGTCGCGGGCTCGATCGTCGGGCTGCAGCAGTTCGGCTTCGGCCTCGCCGCCGCGATCCTCATCGACGTCACCGTCGTCCGGGCCCTGCTGGTGCCGAGCGCGATGAAGCTCTTCGGGAAGTGGAACTGGTGGATGCCCGCAGGCTTGGCGCGAATCGCGAGGGTTGAGCCCTCACCGCTCGGCGAGCATCAACCGGCTCTCCAGCCGCGCGGCCACTGACGCTCTAGCATCCTCCAACGTGAAGCCGAAGGGTCTTATCTGCGCAGGCGGGGAGGCGACGCGACTCGGCGAGCTGACGCGGGTCGCGAACAAGCATCTGCTGCCGGTTGGCCGCTGGCCGATGATCTACTACCCGCTCCAACTCCTGCAGCAGGCGGGAATCGGAGACGTCCTGCTCGTGACAGGCAAGGGCCACGCGGGCCAGATGATCGACCTGCTCGGCGACGGTCTTCTCGCTCCGCGCGGCGGCGGCGACCCCATCCTCGAGCTCGATCTCACGTACAAGGTGCAGACGGAGCCGGGCGGAATCGCGCAGGTCGTGGGCATGGCACAGGACTTCGCCGCCGGTGCGCCGCTCGTCGTGGTGCTCGGCGACAACATCTTCGAGTACGCGCAGTCGGAGCCGATCGCGGACTGGGGAGACGATGCCCGTGGCGCGCAGATCTTCGTGAAGAACGTCCCGGATCCAGAAAACTTCGGCGTCGTGGTCTACGACGAGGAGGGCCACGTGACGGATATCGTCGAGAAAGCCGGAGTTGTCGACATGCGGTATCCGGAACCGCCTTCCTCGCACGCCGTGGTCGGTCTCTACTGCTACCCACCGGACGTGTTCGACGTCATAGGCACGCTCGAGCCGTCGAGCCGAGGCGAGCTCGAGATCACCGACGTCAACCGCTACTACGCTCTCGAGGGCCGTCTTCGGGCGCACGAGGTGAAAGGCTGGTGGGAGGACGCCGGGAAGCACTGGCAGCACCTGGCCGAGATCGGACGCGTGATCGAAGCGACCGGGGTCAACAAGTGATCCCCAGGTCATATGATTGAAGGCATCGAGCGCATCCGGCTCGAGGTGTTCGAGGACGAGCGCGGCTGGTTCAGCGAGATCCGCCGGGACAGCGCCCTCCCGAAGCCGATGGTGCAGACGAACCTCTCGTTCTCGCGTGCGGGCGTCGTCCGTGGCCTTCACTATCACGAGCGGGGGCAGGACGACCTCTTCACGTGTCTGCGCGGAACGGCACGCGTCGTCGTCCTCGACCGCGACTCGGGGGAGACCTTCACCGAGGACATCGGCGACGAGAACCGTGTGGGCATCTATGTTCCCGGGCGGCACGCGCACGGCTTCGAGGCGCTGACCGATGTCCTCTTCTGCTACCACGTGACCGCCGAGTACGACCCGTCCGACCCCGACGAGCTCACCATCCCCTGGAACGATCCGCGCGTCGCGCACCTGTGGCAGACCACCGAGCCGATTCTGTCCGCACGGGACGCGACCGTCGCGTCCTGATCACCGGGGCGGGCGGCCAGCTCGGCCGCGCGCTCGGGGCGGAGTTCGCGGCGGAATCCGACCTAGTGACTCTGAGCCACGAGGACTGGGACGTCAGCTTTCCGCCAAGTGACAAATTGTCTCAGGGAGGGTTCGATCTCGTCTTGCACGCGGCGGCGTGGACCGACGTGGACGGTGCGGAGAGCGATCCGCAGGGAGCGAGCGCGGTCAACGTCGGTGGCACCGGGCACGTCGCGGCGCTGGGCGCCCCCATGGTCGCGTTCTCGACGGACTACGTCTTCGACGGGCGCAAGCGCGAGCCGTACGTTGAGTCCGACGCTCCGAATCCGCTTTCCGCCTACGGCCGTGCGAAGCTGCTCGGCGAGGCGGCTGCGGGGCCCCATGCCTGGGTCGTCCGCACGTCGTGGCTCTTCGGGCCCACGGGACACAACTTCGTCCGCACGATGTTGCGACTCGGCGCCGAACGGGACGAGGTGTCTGTCGTCGACGACCAGCGTGGGTGTCCGACGTACGTCGGACATCTGGCCCTTGCCGTGCGAGAGCTCGTGGACGCCGATCGGCCACGCGGCGTCTGGCACGTAGCCGCGGGCGGCGACTGCACATGGGCGGACTTCGCCGAAGCGATCTTCGAGGACGGGGGGATCGAGTGTCGCGTGCGCCGAATCTCCACCGGGGAGCTCGGTCGCCCCGCGCCTCGCCCGCCCTACGCCGTGCTGAGGAGCGAGCGCGCCGCCGCCCCGTTGCTTCCTCACTGGCGGGAGGGCTTGCGCGCCTGCCTCGCTGAGCTCGCCGACCTCGATGAAGCCTTGTAACGATCCTTCACAAGGCTGGGTAGCCTTCGACCTATGCGAATCCTCGTCACCGGCGGCGCCGGCTTCATCGGCTCCAACTTCGTCCACTACTGGCTCGACCGCTATCCGGACGACCAGATCGTCGCCTACGACCTGCTGACGTATGCGGGCAACCGGCCGAACCTCGCGGCGGTCGAGGATCGGATCGTGTTCGTGCAAGGCGACATCGGGGACGGAGAGCTGGCCGAGCGAACGCTGCGCGACGAGCGAATCGACGTCGTCGTCAACTTCGCAGCCGAGTCGCACAACAGCCTCGCGGTCGTCGACCCGAGCCGCTTCTTCCGGACGAACGCTCTCGGAACCCAGACCCTGCTCGAGGCGGCGAGAACGGTCGGCGTCGAACGCTTCCATCATGTCTCGACCTGCGAGGTGTACGGCGATCTGCCGCTCGACTCCGACGACGTGTTCACCGAGGAGTCGCCGTACCGGCCGCGCACGCCGTACAACGCCTCGAAGGCTGCAGCAGACCACGCGGTGCGTGCGTACTTCGAGACCTACGGCCTTCCCGTGACGATCACGAACTGCTCGAACAACTACGGGGCGTTCCAGTTCCCCGAGAAGGTCGTGCCGCTCTTCACGACGAACGCGCTCGACGACCTGGAGCTCCCCCTGTACGCGTCGACCGGGCACAAGCGGGAGTGGTTGCACGTCCTCGACCACTGCTCGGCGATCGACCTCGTGCTCCGGAGCGGCCGGCCCGGTGAGACCTACAACGTCGGCTCGGGAGTCGAGGCGACGATCGTGGAGATCGCCGACCTCGTGCTCGAGCTGACCGGCAAGCCCGAGTCGCTGAAGACGATCGTCCCCGATCGGCCGGGCCACGACCGCCGCTATCTGCTCGACGCGACGAAGATCCGCACCGAGCTGGGCTGGGAGCCTGCTCATGCGTGGCACGAAGGGCTGGCCGAGACGGTTGCGTGGTATGCGGCGAACCGCGCGTGGTGGGAGCCACTCCGCGAGCGCGCTCTCGTCGAAGAGACCGCCTGGCGCTAGGCGCCAACCCTCTGCTCGACGGATGATCGCGCCTTGTAACGATCAGTTACAAACCGGGATCGGCCTCAAACGCCGCTTCGACGTTTCTCTCGCGCCCGTCCCGGGAAGGCGGGCGCCGTGTCTTAGGCTCAAGGGCTGCTCGCTCCTGCCGAGAACACAGACTGTTACCCACATATCGGGTTAACCCCATGTCGCTAGCCTGAACGCCTTGCCATGCGCCTTTTCGCCATTCTCGCGCTGAGTCTCGCCACGGTCGCGACCGCCTCCGCGGCGGGAATCCAGGCGCCCTCTTCCGAGAGCGTCCCCGGAGAGGCCGTGTTCGTCGTGTCCGGTCGCGGCTGGGGACACGGTGTGGGGATGAGTCAGTACGGCGCTTACGGCCAGGCGAACGACGGTCGCAGCTACGACGAGATCCTCGCCTACTACTACTACGGAACCGAGCTCGGGCGGTCGGGAAAGCGGGAAGTCCGGGTGCTCCTCGCGGAAGGGCGGCAGGCCGTGACGATCTCGGCGACCGCGGCGTTCAGCGTGGTCGACGCCAAAGGCTCAGTTGTCAAGTTCCCGGCGGGTCCGCTCGTGCTGAGGCCCGGCCTCGAGCTGTCGACGCCGGACGGAATCGTCGCGGCGAAGGGTCCCCTCGTCGTTCGGGCCGGGAAGGCCCCGCTTTCGCTCGACGGCCGCCCGTATCGGGGCCGGCTCGAGGTCGCGGTGCAGAACGGGTTCCTGCGCGTGGTCAACCACGTGGCGCTCGAGAGCTACATCCAGGGAGTCGTCGCCGACGAGATGCCGCACACCTGGCCGCTCGAGGCGCTCAAGGCGCAGGCGGTCGCCGCCCGCACCTACGCGCTCAAGAATCTCGTCAAGGGCAAGCCGTTCGACCTCTATGCGGACGTGCGCAGCCAGGTCTACGGGGGAATCCTCGCCGAGGAGCCCGCCTCGTCAGCGGCAGTCCGGGCGACGACCGGCCAAGTGGTCACCTACGGCGGCCAGATCGCGTCTACGTACTACTTCTCGACCTCGGGAGGAAAGACCGCAAGCGCGGCGGACGTGTTCGGATTCTCGGTTCCCTACCTGATCTCGCGACCCGATCCGTGGGACAAGGCGTCCCCTCATCATCGTTGGGGCCCGCTTCTCTTCGGCGCCCGCACCCTGCAGTCGAAGCTCGGGCTCGACGCTCGCGTTCTCGACGCCACCGGCACCCCAACGCCGTCGGGCCGCCTGCGCTCGCTCACGTTGCAGACTCTCGCGGGGCCGACGAACGTCCCGGCGAGCGTGGTTCGAACCGGGCTCGGCCTGCGTTCCACCTGGATCACGATGGGGGTTCTGCGACTCGATCGGCCCCGTAGCTCTTCGGTCGTCTTCGGATCGTCGCTCAACCTGACCGGGCTCGCGCGTGCGGTGACGTCTCCGCAACTTTCCTCCTCGGCCGACGGTGCGAACTGGGCTCCTGAGGGCGCTCTCGCGCAGACTCCCGAAGGCGCCGTCGCCCGGTCCGTGCGCCCCATGAAGACGACGCGGTACCGGATCGTGGCCGGAGGAGCGGCAAGCCAGGCCCTTCTCGTTACCGTCGCCTCGCGTGTCCGGCTCGTCCAGGCGATCGAGCCCGGCGTGCTCGGGGGAACCGTGCGGCCGCGGACTCCGAAAGCGCTCGTTCACATCGAGCGTCTGAAGGGCACGCGCTGGGTGGAAGTCGCCGAGGCCACCGGCGACGGGTCTGGATCGTTTCGCGTCGAGCTCGCCCTCCGCCCCGGGACCTACCGCGCGCGTGTCCTGGCATCCGCGGGCCTCGCGGAAGGTGTCTCGCCGGTGCTGACAGTCACATGACTCGCTGCGCGGCCATTCTCGGATCGGCTGTTGCCGCCTTCCTCGCCGTTGCGGGCTCGGCGGATGCAGCGCGACTTGCGATCGGGCTGGACCGCCACGCCGATCCGAGGGTCGTCGCCGCGGCGGTCGAGCGGAGAACCGGGATGCGTCCCGAAAGCCTCACCCCGATACCGGCTCTGATCGTCGATGCACCGGCAGGCGTCTCGCTCGCGGGGATTCCGGGCATCCGCTACGTCGAGCGGGCCGTCTCGCGCCGCCTCGCACTCACGCCCACGGATCCGTTCGTCTCGCGCCAGTGGTACCTGACGCTCTCGGGCTTCTACTCATCCTGGCTCACGTACCCCGCGCTCGAATCCGTTCCGGTCGCGGTGATCGACTCGGGCGTCGACTCGCGCCATCCGGATCTCGACGGCAAGGTGCTCGCCGCAAAGAGCTTCGTCGGTGGCTCGGCGCGGGTGGACGCGCTCGGGCACGGCACCTTCGTCGCGGGGCTGATCGCGGCGCGTGTGGACAACGGAATCGGGATCGCGGGGCTGTCGCCGTCCGCGCAATTGCTCGTGGCAAAGGTCGTTACGAGCAGCCGCTCGATCCCGGTCGAGGCCGAGGCGAAAGCGATCCGCTGGGCCGTCGAGAACGGTGCTCGGGTCATCAACATGAGCCTGGGAGGGGTGCGCGACCCACTCGACCCGGACCGGGACAGCTTCTCCCGGCTCGAAGCAGACGCGGTGGCATACGCAGTCAAGAACGGCGTGGTCGTCGTGGCGGCGGTCGGGAACGGCGACCAGGCGCCGTCGAGCCCGTGGCGCTACGCCAGCTACCCGGCTGCGCTTCCCCATGTGCTCGGCGTGAGCGCGATCACCGCGAGCGGGGCTGTGCCGAAGTTCTCGAACCGCGATCGCATCTACAACGACCTTGCCGCGCCGGGAGATCAGATCCTCTCCACGTTTCCGCGCCCGCTGACCTCGCGGTTCCCCGCCTGCTCGGAGCAGGGATACTCGAGCTGCGGGCCCGAGGAGTACCGCGAAGCCCAGGGCACGTCCTTCGCGGCGCCTCAGGTGAGCGCTGCGGCCGCAATTCTCCTGAGTCTCCGCCCGGAGCTTCGGTCCGAGCAGGTCACCGCCATCCTCGAGCGCACGGTCGTCGACGTCGACGCGGCTTCGGGTTGTGCGGCGTGCGCCGTCGGGCGTGACGCGCTCTCGGGCTGGGGCAGGCTCGACGTCGCCGCCGCCATCGCGGCTCTCGCGAAGCCGCTACCGCCGGCGGACAGGCTCGAGCCCAACGACGACGCCGGGTCGCGGGCGGTCACCGTCTCGGGCACGAATCGTCGGGTGAACGCGACCGTGGACTTCTGGGACGACCAGGACGACGTCTACCGGATCCGGCTGCAGAAAGGCCGCCGGGTGTACATCGGGCTCACGGGCTCGGCGAGGGGAGCGGATCTGAGCCTTGCGCTCTGGCTGCGTGGGACTACGTCGATCGACGACGTCCGCAGCTTCCGGCGCCGCGTTCGCATCTCCGTGAGACCTGGGGGGCGCGAGTACTTCTCCTACCGTGCACCTGCGGCGGGTGGCTACTTCGTGCAGGTTCGGATGTCGAGTCCGGGAAGCACGCGCTACCGGCTCGCGATCGTCAAGGGCTGAGCGCCAGAAGCGGCGACTGTCACTGGGTCGCGGTTTAGCTCAGCAGCTCGTCCTCAGGCACCTCGCGCAGCACCCGCGCCGGATTCCCGACGACGATCACGCCCGGCGGCACGTCCTTCGTCACGACCGCGCCCGCGCCGACGAACGCCTCTTCGCCCACCTCGATCCCCGGGCAGAGGATCGCGCCGCCGCCCACACGCGCGCCGCGCCGAATGGTCGCTCCCTTGACGAACTCGTGGCGACGCTCCGTCCGCCCCATGAAGTTGTCGTTGGTCGTGACCACGCATGGAGCGATGAAGACGTTCTCCTCGAGCACGGAGTAGGCCGTGATGTACGAGTCCGCCTGGATCAGCGTCATGGCGCCGATCGTCGTGTCGTTCTCGACGAGCGAGCCGCGTCCGACCACCACGTCGTCTCCGATCGTCACGCGCTCGCGGATGCACGTCTGGTCGCCGAGGATCACCCGAGCGCCGATCCGTGAGCCTGCGAACACGATGGCACCGGTGGAGACGACCGTGCCGTCGCCGATCTCGGTTGCCGCGAGCGGGTCACGCTTCGCCGTCGAGCGAGGCGAGAGCACCGGTTGCTTGCCGACGACGGCATTCTCGAGGATCCTCACTCCGTCTCCGAGCACGGTTCCCGGGTAGACGATCGCGGAGGGATGGATCTCAGCGTCCACGGAGCGAGTTCGTGAGCATCTCGAGCGCCCGCACGACGCGAGCGCCGTCCTCGGCAACCTTGCCGCGTCCGCTGCCCGTTCCGTCCACGAGCGACAGGAAGTAACGACATTCCAGCTTGAGCGGCTCGTCGGTGGGAATCTTCGGGATGTAGATGTCGCCGGTGCGCGTCTGCCACTCGCCGTAGGTGTCGACCGGCTTCCACGGCGACTTCTCGTAGATGGTGATCTTGCGCTCGAGCTCCATGTCGTCGAACACGACCATCTTCTCTTTCCCGACGACCGTGATTCTCCGCATCTTGTGCGGATCGAGCCAGGACAGGTGCATGTGTGCGATCTTCCCCGACGGGAAGCGGAGGTAGCAGAACACGACATCCTCGACCCCGGGCTGGAGGAAGTCGCGTCCGTGCGCGACGGCCTCCACGGGATCCTCGTCGAGGAGATAGAGGATCACCGAGAGGTCGTGGACCCCGAGCGACCACAGAGCGTTTTCGTACGGGCGAATCACGCCGAGGTTCTGGCGATTGCCGTAGACGCAGAGGACCTCCCCGAGGCCGCCGCCGTCGACGAGCTCCTTCAGCCGCTGGATCCCCGGGTGGTAGAGCAACAGGTGGCCCGGCATGAGCACGAGGTCTCGCTCGCGCGCCGACTCGACCAGCACGTCGATCTCCGCCCCCGTCATCGCGGGGGGCTTCTCGACGAAGACGTGCTTCCCGGCCTCGAGCGCGAGCTTCGCGATCTCGTAGTGGGTGGGCACCGGAGTCGCGATCACCACGGCGTCGAGAGCTGGGTCTTCGAGCATCTCTTCGACACTCTCCGCCCAGCGAGCCTGCCGGTACCGAGCCAGGAACTCCTCGCGCTTACCGTCGGCCGGGTCGCAGAGCCAGGCGAGCTCCGCGAGCTCCGCGAAGTTGCGCGCCAGGTTCTTCCCCCACTCGCCGAGGCCCACCTGCCCGACGCGGGCGGTCACAGCTTCCAGACCTTGTCGGAGTTCCTCCCGTTCGCTCCGGTCGCGTTCCGCAGGTCGACGACGAGTTTTGCCTCGTCGACCAGCGCGTCGTAGTCGATCGTCGAGTGGTCGGTCACGATGACGACGCAGTCGTATCCGCCCGGCTCGAGCGGGACCGACCTCATCGTGAGGCCGTTCTCCTCGAGCTCGGGCACGTGGGGATCGTGGTACGAGACGTCTGCGCCCGCGTTCTCGAGCAGCCCGATGAGCTTTACCGCCGGCGACTCGCGCATATCGGAGATGTCCGGTTTGTAGGCGACGCCGAGCACGAGGATCCGTGAGCCCTTGAGCGACCGCTGGCGTGCATGGTTGAGGGCCTGCGACACGATCGAGCGGCAGTAGTAGGGCATGGACTCGTTGACCTTGCCGGCGAGCTCGATGAACTCGGTGTAGAACCCGTACTCCCGAGCCTTCCAGGTCAGGTAGAAGGGGTCAATCGGAATGCAGTGCCCGCCGAGCCCGGGTCCCGGCTTGAACGACATGAACCCGAACGGCTTGGTCGCAGCCGCCTCCACGACCTCCCACACGTCGATGTTCATCCGATCGCAGAGCTGCGCGAGCTCGTTGACGAGCGCGATGTTGACGGAGCGAAAGATGTTCTCGAGGAGCTTCGTCAGCTCCGCAGCCTCCGGAGACGAGACGGGGTAGACGTCGTCGAATGCGGAGCTGTACAGCGCCACGGCGGCAGTGGTCGCGTCCTCGTTCACTCCGCCTACGACCTTTGTCACGCTCTTCGTCGTCCAGTCGCGATTCCCGGGGTCGACGCGCTCGGGCGAGAACGCCACGTGGAAGTCTTCGCCAGCGATCAGGCCGCTCCCGGCTTCGAGGACGGGCAGCACTTGCTCTCTCGTCGTGCCGGGATACGTCGTCGACTCGAGGACGACGAGATGGCCGGGGCGCAGGCGCTTGGCTATCTCCTCCGCCGCCGACACGAGGATTCTCAGATCGGGCTCGCGCTGGCGGGACAGCGGCGTCGGCAACGCCACGAGGATCGCGTCGGCGTCGCGCAGCTCGTCGTAGTCGGTGGTCGCACCGAGCTGTCCACTCTCGACAAGCTCGTGGAGATGCTCCGAGGAGACGTCTTCGACATAGCTCTCTCCTCGGTTCAACTGCTCGACTCGATTCGCGTCGACGTCCACGAGGACGACGGTCTTCCCCGCGTCCGCGAAGGTCTGGGCGAGCGGCAGGCCGACGTAGCCCGCGCCGACGATGGCCACGTCCCGTTTCATCGGCCGCGCATCGTAGCGAGGAGCACGTCGGCGATCCGCTCGGAGGCATGTCCGTCTCCGTACAGCACAGGGCGCCGGTCCGGCATCCGAGCACCGGCGACCGCTGCGGCAATCGAGGCCGGATCTGCCTCGACGAGCACGTTGGCTCCGACGACCACTGTGTCGACCCACTCGGTCGACGGCCGGACGGTGACGCAAGGCACGCCGTACCAGTACGCCTCCTTCTGGAGGCCGCCGGAGTCGGTCACGATCACGCGCGCCTGCGATGCGAGCGATCCCAGCTCGAGATACGTCAGCGGCGCGGTGACGTGCACATGTGGCGCGAGCTCGAGCTCTTCCTTCTCGATCTGTGCGCGGGTGCGTGGGTGCGCAGGGAAGACGACTCGCTCGGGAATGCTGTTCAATCCCGCCACGATTGCGCCGAGCCGCGGCTGGAAGACGTTTGCCTTCCGGTGGATCGTCCCGACGACGTAGCTTCCCGGCTCGAAGGGGATCGGATAGCGCTCTCGCGCGAGCGGCGCGAACCTGCGGCTGGCATCGGCCATGACGTCGCCGACGACGTGGATCTGCCCGACGGCACCCTCGTCTCGAAGAGTCGACTGCGAGCGCTCGTCCGGACAGAAGAGATACGACGAGACGCCGTCGACCTCGATGCGCGTGTGCTCCTCGGGCATCGAGAGGTCGCCGCTTCGGAGACCCGCCTCGACGTGAGCGATCCGCACCCCCGCGGCGAGAGCCGCGCGCGCGCCTGCGAGGGTCGAGTTCGTGTCCCCGTAGACGAGGACGAGATCGGGCTGCTCTCGTTGAATCGTCGCCGCGACTCCGGGTTTCATGGCCTGCGCATCAGCGGTCTGCAACTCGAGCCGGTAGCGGGGCTCGGGAAGGTCGAGCTCCTCGAAGAACACCTGCGAGAGCTCGCGATCGTAGTGCTGGCCGGTATGGACGACCACCTCTTCGATCTCTACCGCTCGAAGCACCAGCGAGAGCGCCGCGCTCTTTACGAATTGCGGGCGGTTCCCGACGACGGAGAGAACCTTCACAGGCTCATACCCTACGGTCGTACCGGGGCCTGCGAGCGGCCTCCGGGGAGATCAGGCTGCGGCGAGCGGGGCGAGACGCGGCATCTCGAGGAGCGCGGTGATCTCGTGTGCCGGCATCGGCCGTGCGACCAGGTATCTCTGAGCGATGTCGCACCCCATCAGGTACACGAAGCGCCACTGCTCGCGGCTCTCGATTCCCTCGCCGTGGCCGGAATCGCGGTCGGCGGTGTCGTCGCCGAGCGAACCATCGTGGAGCGCGATGACCGCGGCCTGGACGAGCTGGGGAGACGCTCGAACCGGGACTCGGCTCGTCGAGCGATGTGCCGCGGGTCAGCGGGACGATGAGCGGATCGCTTCGGCGCACAGCGCTCATCCACCTCCGCACTCCGCGCGGCAGGCCTGCCACCGAGCTCTCGCCCTCCGCGGGCCCGACGACTTCGGCTCCCGGACCGGAGGCGTCGACCGATCGTCCGGACGGGGTGATCGACACGCAATCGAACCCCGGTACCCCGGCGGAGCGGGAGCCCCGGGCTTCGGATCTGACGGACCCGGATCGCACGGACCCGGATTTGACGACCAAGTGCCCGGGTTGAGCGTGTTGCCCGCCGACCTTATTCCGCCGCTCGTGCTGCCGGTTCCCGACCTACCCTCCCCAGCGGAAGTCCTTCCCTGGCGAGCTTCTGCCCGCCGACGGGCAGAGGGACCCTCTGGGCGGGTTGCCTCTCGAGCCTCCCCTACCGCTCCCACTCGCCCTCGAGCCCTAGATGCATAGGCGCTAGCGGTAGACGGCGGCCGGCGAACGGTCGGCCGCTGCGCGTCTGGCTCGCTCGAGCTGCTCCTGCTTGCGGCTGTCGAGCTCGAGAACCCGTCGGTGCATCCGCGAAGCACTGAGCTGCTCGTCCTCCCAGAAGAAGCGGTCGAGGTACCACCACCAGCGCTTCCCGGTGATGCTCTTCATCACGAGCACGGGAGTGACCTTCTGTGTCTCGGCCGCCTCGAGATAGTCCTCGACTGAGATCCGGAGGAACTTCCACGTCGTCGTCCGCTCGCCCGTAGGGGTGTACTTGCCGACCGAGAACTCGTAAGCGGGCCGCCTCTCGGGTCGCTTCGGCACCTCGTTCGCCCACTCGGACAGCCGTTGTCGCCATCCCGGCCGGGGAACCGGGAGCGTCACCCGCTCGAAACGCGACGTTGTGTCCTGCCGAAGCAAAGAACCACATATCTTGTTCCACATCCGCGGTCTTGGCAAGGGCAAGACGACATCTTCGCGACCCAGCGTTCGGTCCGACAAGGAATGCTTCCCGTGCGAGTCGAGCGCCCTCCACGAGACCGTTGTGACACCAGGTGGGCCGTGAAGGATTCGAACCTTCGACCTTGGGATTAAGAGTCCAGCCGGATGGGCCGCGAGCATTCACGCCAGACGGCAATAGGCTGCAAACCGGGACATTCACGGTTGCAACAGATGACCGCGATTTCCGCCTGAACGCGACAAGCCTGTACGCGCAGGCGTACGCACGGTTGCACGACGTGACAGCTACCGGCCGCGCTGGCGTGCCTGTCTTCGAGATGCAGTCAGTCGCGCGGAGCGATGGTCGCCGCAGTACAGCGTTCGCCCGTGTCCGATAAACGCGGTTAGGCAC
>JACCWU010000130.1 GCA_013697465.1 Actinomycetota bacterium
GACCATCCGTGGCGGTGCGAGGGCGAGCGCGCTCAAGCGACTCGGCAGCGTGAAGGTGCGCGCGAACGGCAGCTACAGCTTCCGGGCGAAGTCGGGGACGTTCTTCCGGGCGAGCGCGGTCGCCGCACCGGGTGCCGCGGCAACGCTCTGCGCGACGCTCACGCCGCTGCTCGGCCCGACGCCGTGCGTCAACCCGACGACGAACGGCTTCACGGCCCAGAGCAAGACGGTGAAGAAGAAGTAGGACGGGGATTATCTCGGGGTCAGGGTCTTGCCTGTCCGTTCCGCGCGCAGGCAAGACCTTGCCCCAGCTCATATGGCAGCCGTGGTCCGCATCGGCGTCTGCAGCTTCGCGGACGAGGGCCTCGTCAAGACCTGGTACCCGCGCGGCGTCTCGACTCCGACCGCGCGCCTGCGCTACTACGCGGAGCGCTTCGACACGGTCGAGGTCGACTCGCCCTTCTACCATCTCCCGGATCCGGCCGTAACGGGCCGCTGGGCGCAGCGCACGCCCCCCGAGTTCGTCTTTCACGTGAAGGCGTCGAAGTCGATGACGCGTCACGAGGAGGCGGATCAGGAGCGCGCGTTCGCAGAGTTCCGTGCCTCGCTCGAGCCGCTGGAGCTCTCCGGAAAGCTGCGCGGGATCCTCGTCCAGTACCACCCTCGGTTCGTCAAGTCGGACGAGGCGAAGGCGGAGCTCTCCCGCGTTCGAGCGCTCCTCGACCCGCTCGTCCCGCTCGTCGAGTTCCGCCACCGCTCGTGGTTGACGCACGACGAGCGCGCCGACACGCTCGCGTTCCTCGAGCGGCACGGACTCGCCGTCGTCTCGGTCGACGCGCCGCCGACACGCGCGTCGAACGTCCTCCCGACCTTCGCCGCCGCCACTCATCCGGTCGCGTACGTCCGGTTCCACGGGCGCAACGTGAAGACGTGGAACATCAAGGCCGAGAAGTCATGGCAGCGGTTCGACTGGATGTACTCCGCAGAGGAGCTCGAGGAGTGGGTCGAGCGGATCGACCGACTCACGCACGAGGCAGACGAGGTCTACGCGATGTTCAACAACAACCGCGACGACTTCGCACCGCGCAGCGCAGGGATCCTGCGCGGCCTGCTCGACGAGAGGGGAATCGCCGCTAGCGGGGGGACCGAGCCGCCACCCGTGTATCCGACGCTCTTCTGAAGCCCGCAACCGTAGGACCGACAGCGCTGAGCGTGCGTGGAGCCTGGGTCGTGAGCTCGGCGGCGCCTCGCTCGCGCACGAAGATCCCCGTCCGCTGGTCGTGCTCGACGCAGAGCGGCCCCATCGTGAGCGTCTCGCATCCCGGCGCGGTGCATCGCGTGACCATCGACATGAGCCGTTCGTACCCCCTCTCGGTTTTCGTAACCACTTGGAAGCATGACATCTACAGTCGCAGCATGCGAGTCCTGTCCGTAACCCATGGCCCGACAGTGCTCGGCGGTGCGTTCGACGAGGTGGTCGAAGAAGCCGGACACGAGCTCGAGCTCTGGGCGGTTCCCCTCGGCGGTGCTCCCCAGCAGGCGGGGAGCTACGACGCGGTAATGGTGTTCGGCGGCTCGATGCACCCCGATCAGGACGAGCACTTCCCCTGGCTCGAGCGCGAGGCCCGATTTCTCGGCGATGTGCTCCGGGAGGACGTTCCCGCGATCGGAGTGTGTCTCGGCGCGCAGCTCCTCGCGCGGGCGGGCGGAGCCTGGGTCGCACCCGCACCAGAGCCCGAGATCGGCTGGTTCGAAATCGAGCTGACGCCGCAGGGCAGCGTCGATCCGGTTCTCGGCTCGCTCCCGCCGAAAACCCGAGCATTCCAGTGGCACCACTACACCTTCGGGATTCCGGATGGAGGCATCGAGCTGGCGCGAAGCGTGGTCTGCACGCAGGCCTTCCGCCTCGGGAACGCGTGGGGAATCCAGTTCCATGCCGAAGTTACGCAGGCGATGATCGAGGCGTGGGTCGCCGAGGACGGCGACGAGCTGCCCACGAGCCCCGCTGCCTTCCTCGACGAGACACGTGCCCGCATCGGCGAATGGAACGAGCACGGCCGGAGCCTCTGCGCGGCTTTTCTCGAAGCCGCGCGAGATTCTTAGCGCTGCTCGAGGGACGACGAGAGATCGCGAGACCACTCGTGCCAGGAGCCCGGGTAGTTCCGGGCGTCGTAGCCCGCGCCCCGGAGCACCTCCACCGCGAACGCCGAACGGCTCCCCGAGTGGCAGTAGGCGACGATCTCGGACCCTGGTGGCCCTCCCACGAGCGCACGCACTTCCTCCCCCGACCGGCACTCGAGTAGCCGGTCGAGGGGGAGATTCCGCGCGCCGCGGATGTGGCCCTGCGTCGGGTCGCAGGGAGCTCCGGCAACCCCCTGGAACTCCTGAGGTGTGCGGACGTCGAGGAGGACGAGGCTCTCCTCGCCCACCCGGCCGCGGAGCTCCGCGAGCGTTATGTCCACGTCGTCAGGCCCACTGAGAGAGAAACTCGAGCAGAACCGCGTTGAAGCGTTCGGGCTGGTCGATGCTGATAATGTGCCCCGCCCCCGGAAAGACCTCGAGCGATCCCTGCAGAGCGCCCTCGGCGAGAGCTTGCGCCTCGTCGACGGAGACGATCTCGTCCTCGTCGCCGATGCACACGAGCAACGGGCCGCCGAACGAGGCGACCATGCCGGTAAGGTCGAGCCGGTCCCGCATCGCCTCCTGTGCCGTCGCGAGCTCGTCGGGAGGAACCTCGCCGTAGATCAGTGGCTCCGAGGCGCGCACGCGCAACTCGGAGATTCTCTCCTCGCGGGCTTTCCGCCCCTCGAACGACTCGGCACCCGCTCTCGACCCCGCGAGCAGCAGACCCAGCATGCGCTCCGGCGCGCGGCGGGCGAGCGCGAGGGCGCAGTAGCCGCCCATCGATGCTCCGACGGCGACGAGCGGGCCGTCGAAGTCGCGCAGGATCTGCGCAGCCCAGCCGTCGATGGACGCGCCCCGGCCGTAGAGGCGCGGCGTCTGGACCTCGTACCCAGCCTCCTGGAGCCCGGCCGCCTGCGGCGTCCACATCGACTCGTCCAGGGGCCAAGCATGGAGAAGCAACACCTTCATGCGCGGTCGACCGCGATCGCGCCCTCGAGCTCGGGTGCGTTTGCCCACCCGTGCAGCGCTCCCTCGATTCCGAGCGCGGTCGCGAGAACGTCGAGAAGCTCGGACGCGGGGGGAAGATCGGCCGGCGCGGGAGCCGTGCGGGCGATCTGGCGGATCGCCGCCGGGTCGGCGCCCGTCAGCCTCGTGACCACCGTGGGATTCGCCGCCAGGCCGATGACGTCCCCCGGCGGCAGCGGGCCGTAGAACTCGGGGACCGAGAGGTACTCGTCCAGGATCTTCCCTCGCTCGAAGAGGATCATCCGCACGAGCTCCTCCCGCTCGATGCCGAGGAGGCACGTGACCGCGCCCATGCGGTCCGAGAGCTCGCGGGCCAGCCGTCGCAGCATGTCCGGGTTGCGGTCGCAGACGTCGTCGTAGACCGCGATCCAGCCGTTGCGTGGAGGGGCGACGAGCGAGCCTCGGGAGCCTCCCGGGAGCCGCGGGACGAACTGGCGAACGGCCTGCTCGACGGCGCTCAGGTTGTCCGACTGGAGGTGGATCGACCCGAACGAGGCCGCATCTTGCGCTCCGATCTTCGCCGCGAGGTCAGCGACGGAGCCGGTCATGATCATCACCTCGTCCTTGAGTCCCCAACGCGCGTAGAGCGAGCGCGCCACCGCGTTCGACGCCATCACCTCGAGATCGAGCTGGTCGATCTCGAGCGAGCGGAACGCGGAGAGGACCTCGCGCATGAGCTCGGTGCCGACTCCGCTGCGCCGTGCCTCCTGCGCCACGTAGATGTCGGTCAGGGTTCCGAAGCCGGGCGCCCGATGCTTGGCGAGCGCGAACCCGACCGGCATGCCCTCGTCGTCTTCCGCCACGAACGCGATCTCCGAGGCGATGATCTCGCGGACCTCGGCGAGCTCCTTCTGCTGGTCGGCCGGCCCCTCGTGGGTCGGCGGCGGGATCTCGTGATCGAATGCCCGCCAAAGCTCGGCGACGGCGTCGAAATCCTCGGGGACGGCGCGGCGAACGATCATAGGCCAACCTCTGTTGGCCTATGAGAGCGTGGAGGGGGTGCGGGGGGACCGGGAGGTTCCCCCGCGCTCTTGGGAAAGAAGGGGACTTCGCGGGAGGAAAGATGGTTTCCGGAGTCATCTCCGCTGGCGAACGCGAGCCGAAGGCGAGCGTTCATCCGGCCATCCTTGCGGCCGTGAGCAGGTACTGCGCTGACAGGTTCTGGAAAGGCGCGAAACGGTCGCCCATGGCGCGGACCTCCGGGATCGAGAGCGAGCGGCCGTCAGCGTAGAACGTCGCTACCGCCTTGCGCACACCGAGGTCGCCGGCGGGCCAGGCGTGGGGGCGGGCGAGGTGGCGGGCGAGGTACCAGTCGGCTGTCCAGCGGCCGAGGCCGGGGAGAGCTGTGAGTGCGGCGATGAGGTCCTCGTCCAGCAGTGTCTCGAGGGCGGCGAAGTCGAGGTTGGAACGCGCCAGGGCGATGACATACGCGGCCTTGCTGCGCGAGAAGCCGATCGCCGTGATCTCGTCGGGCGTAAGGCGCGCGACGCGCTCGCGGCTCGGGAACTCCCACGCGATCTGGTGCCTGACGCCGAAGCGCTGCACGAAGCGGCCTCGAATGGCCGCTGCGGCGCGCAGCGAGATCTGCTGCGTCGTGATCGCGACGACGAGCGCCTCGAAAGGCTGCGGGTTGAGCGTCGGCCGGAAGCCGGCGAGCGGCCCGACGATCGGCCCGAGTACGGGCTCCCGCTTCGCCCACGCTCGAAACGACGCGAGATCGAAGGGCAGCCCGAGCAGCCGCTCGATCTCCAGCTCGGCTTGAGGGCTGCCAGGGTCGATGCGCACTCCACCATCGGCCGGCTCGACCCGCACCTCTCGTCCCCCGACGACGCGATGCAGACCCCCCGCGTGCCAGACGGTGGCTCCGTCCGAGCCGAAATCGCGGAAGCGAACGGTGGAGAGATGGAAGTCGTACGGCTGCGGAACCGGGAGCACCACGGGCCGCTCGAACGCTAGCGGTGACCGGCGGGGAGGCCTCGTCGAGTTCTCAGGAGGCGGCCGGAAAACGGGAGTCGCCGCGGATCGAGTCGAACGCCTCGTCGGTCCGCGCCTCGTCGCGCAGCGCCTCACGCAGATCCACAGCTCTCGTGAGATGGTCGAGCGCGTCGTCTTTCTTCCCGGCACGCGCCTCCCAGTTGGCGAGGCGGTACAGGAGCATCGGATGCTCAGGGTGGATCTCCAGCCCGCGCTTCAGCTCCGCAACCGCTCCCTCGTAGTCACCTTGGCTGCCGAGCGCTCTTGCGACGTAGACGGGCTCCCACGGTCCGGGCGTGTACGGCACGCCGCGCCTGCCCCCAATCGCCAGCACCGTCGTCCCAGGCTCCTTCGCCACCGCCGATCGCTCCACCGCCGGCTCCCGGATGAAGATGATCGTCCCCGCGGGCGCGTCGGTCTCCTCGCCATCGAGGGTGAACGTCGCCCTCCCGCTGACGACGAGGTAGGCCTCCTCGTGCTGCCGTGCTTGCTCGGTGTGGCGCTCGACGACGTCCTGTCCGGGATCCGCCGCCACATAGGCGTTGAGGCCGAAAGCGGCGATGTCGAAGTGGCGTCGCACCGGCGTCCATTGGAGCGAGCCAGGCCCGGAAACGGCCTCGATCTCGGACAGATGCGCCTTGTCCCAGCTCTCCATGGCGTCGGTCAGCTCAGGAGTGTGGCGCCGTCGCGGACGAGCGCAAGCTCGGGGCGCGCCGCCAGCACGAGCATTGCGTGGCTCCACCCGAGTGGCACCACCCACGCCGGCTCTCCGGTGCGGGTGACCTGCTCCGGGAGCAGCCCGAGCGGCGTCTGCCGAGCGAGCGTGTACTCGATCGTCCGGCGGAGACCGGCTTCGTCGCCGGCTTGCCGCTGCGCGAGCCCGAGCCACAGGGTCGTCAAGAGCCACGCGTTGCCGCCCGCGTAGTCGTCGCCCTCGTGTCGCAGCACACCGCCGTCGGGAAGCTGAAGCTCGCGCTGGACGGCAGCGAGCGTGGCCTGCATGCGAGGCGAGCCGGGCTCGACTGCGCGAAACGGCCAGCTCAGGCCGAGCAGAGAGCTGTCCACGCGCGCATCCTCGCGGTCGACGCTGCGCACGGCCCTCGTCGGGTACCGGAGACGGCGCTCGAAGATCGCGGGCAGCTCCTCTCCGAGCTCGTCGGAGCGTCCGACCCACCGCGAACGCAGGTACCGCCCGTGCTCCTCGCTCCACAGGTGCGCTTCGATCCCCGCGCGGACCCGCTCTGCTGCCGCTCGATACTTCGCCTCGAGCGCCGGCTCGTGGCGTTTCGCCATCGCCGCACCGGCGACCAGTCCTCCGTACGTGGCGGCGGCGCTGTACGAGTGCTGGCCGTCCGACTGCTCCCAGAGATCGATGCTCGGCAGCGGCAGGCCCGTGTCCGGGTCGAGGAAGTCGCAGAGGAAGTCTCCGGCAGCCCGGGCCGAGGGCCAGAGCTCGCGGTCGAGCGCGGCGTCGCCGAGAGCGCGCCAGGCGGCCTCGTACGCGAAGATCACCATCCCCGTCTCGTCGAGCTGATGGAGCCCCCAGCTCGGGCCGAGCGAGCCGTCGGTCCAGTAGCGCTGGAGCCACAAGCCCTCGGGCGCCTGCTCGCGCGCCAGCCAGCGAAGCGCGGGCGCCGCGAGGTCGCCACGGCCGGCGGCAAGGAAGCTGAGGACGAGATAGCCGAGATCGCGCGGCCAGACGAACCCGTAGCCGCCGGACTGGGTGAAGTCGGGATCGAACTCAGGTGCGGCGATCGCGGCTCCCGTCTGACGATCGGTGAGCTGCTCGAGGACGAGCAGCGAGCGCCCGTAGAGCTCCGTGAGCCCCGGCACGCTCTCGGCCGCGGGCTCGGCGAGCGCGATCGACTCGCGGTCGTACGCGAGGCGCTCGGCCGAGAGCACCTCGAAGCCGACGGCAGCCGGGCGGGCGAGTCGCGCGATCGCCTCCGCCGGAGTCGTGCCGAATGCGGCCAGGACAAGAGCGCGCGCGTCGTCGTCGAGCGAGCCCGAGATCGAGCCCTCGACCGGCGCCCTGTGCACCACGACGTCGTCGGTCACCGCCCCGCCGTTGCCCTCGCGCAGTGTGGCCGTCGCATCCACGCCGACGAGCGTGACGGCCAGCGCGACACCGCGCTGATAGAAGACGAGCGCTCCGCTCGCGGGATCGACGTACCCGGCGACGTTGCGTGGGTCGCCATCGAGCGCGGGAACGGCTCGCACGACGAGCCGACAGCCGGGCGCGCAGCGAACTCCCCTCGCGAGCACGGGCTCGCGGGGAGTGACGAGATCGACGACCTCCACCGTGAGCTCGGCCCCGTGCGCCACGGTCGAGAGCACCGAGGAGCCATTCGCATACGACTGCTCCCAGGTGAACGGCTCCTCGTCGAGCCAGGAGACCGTGCAGTCGCGCTCGAGCCCGAGGCGGAGCTCGCCGAGGTGCTGCCCGTGGTCGACGTTCGGCCAGAAGAGCCGCTCGATCTCGCCGCGAGCGCTGATCGTCGCGAGCAGCGAGCCGTTTCCGAGAACGGCCGCCGGGCGGAACGCGTAGCGACGCCCGGTGGTGTCGAGAGTCACGGCCACGCTCGACTGAACCGCCGTCACTTGCGCACCTGGAGTGAGAGGACGGGGGATGTCGAGACCGTGCCATCGCTCGCCCTCACGACCGCGACGAGGGAGACGCGCTCGCCTCGCTTGTAGCGGCGCGGGTCGAGGAAGACGCGGTAGGGGGCGCCGTCATCGACGGCGAGGAGGCTCCACGACTTCGCCCCGGGCCGGCGAGCAGCGAACGTGACGCTCACCGGGTCGCGACTCGCCACGGTCGCGCTGACGACCTTCAGGTTCGTGAACCGGTCGGCGGCCGCGCGCAAGGTCGCGCGGACGGCGCCGGGGCGCGATAGCTGAGCATCGGCCCGGAGAAGCACTGCGTCGAGCGACGGCACGACGAACGAGAGCCGGCCGCTCGAGTCCGTCTCGACCAACTTGACGTCGGCCCCGAGAAGCTGCGTCCACCGCGAGGACGGCGTGGCCGTCGTCACGGTCACCGGCTGTTGCTCCTCGCTCGCGTTGAACGCGACGAGGTACTCACGCCGGTCCGCCCGGTCGAACCGGCTGACCACGAGCAGCCCCTCGTTCGCAGAGCGTACGACGGAGGAGCCGATGGCCAGCGCCGGGTGAGCGCCGCGGAGCCTTCCTAGCTCGCGCAGGTGCGATGCGACAGGGTGGGTCGCAAGATCGATTTCGAAAGACGAGCCCGTCCCGATCGGCGGCCCGCCCACGCGCTCCTCCGTCTGCCACTCCGTGACCTTCGTAGGGAAGAGATCCTGGCGCGCCGCCTTGTCGCCGCCGCGCCCGATCATCCCGACCTCGTCGCCGTAGTAGACGACCGGCGCCCCGCGCAGGAGATAGAGCAGGCTGTGCCCGAGCAGCACGCGGCGTTCCAGCTCGATCCCGTGCGAACCGGTCTGCTGCTTGATGAGGAGCGCGGCGCGGCCGGTGTCGTGGTTGCCGAGGAAGGTCGCGGGCGTCGGCGCGATCCCGCTCGGACCGCGGAAGTAGTCGTCGTCGGCCAGTCGTCCGGAGATCCCTCTCGGCCCGGCCGACCCGCCCGCGAAGCGGACGAGCGAGTCCTGCAGCGGGAAGTCGATGACGTTCGGGAGCGCGCGATCCCGGACGAACGTCGAGAGCTCGGCCGCGTCGGTGACCGCCACCTCGCCGAAGATCTCGAAGTCATTTACTCCCGCGGCGCGGGCCGCCGCCCGGATCTTCGGCACCCAGGAACGGAAGAACGCGCGGTCGACGTGCTTCGCCGTGTCGACGCGGAAGCCGTCGAGCTTGTACCGCCGCACCCAGTCCCCGAACACCTGCGCGAGGCCGTTCACCACGAACGGCTGCTCGGTGAAGAGATCGTCGAGCCCGAAGAAGTCCCCCTGCTCGAAGCAGACCGGCGAGCAGCTCCCGAAGTCGATGTCGCCGCGGTTGTGGTACCGCGTCACCTGGTTCAGCCAGGCGGGGCGCTTCAGTGCGCGATCCTGCGGGAGGACGAGCGCCTGCCGCGGCTGATAGCGATCGGAGAGGCACGGGAAGCGTTTCCCGCCCGCATAGCGGTCGGCGGAGAAGGGCTTGCCGCGGCAGTCGCGGTACGGCACTTCGTCCGGTCCTCGGAAGTCCGTGCCGCCGGCGAGGAGGATCACGTCCGCGGTGTGGTTGACGACCACGTCGAGGTAGACCTTGAGCCCCAGGCCGTGCGCGCAGTCTGCAAAGGCGTCGAAGTCGTCGTTCGTGCCGAGATGCGGGTCGACGCTGGTGAAATCGCGACCCCAGTAGCCGTGATATGCCGCACTGTCCCCCTGAACCGCTCGCTGGACGACCGCGGGCGTCACCCAGACTCCGGTGAACCCGAGATCGGCCAGGCGCGCGAGTCCGGTGCGCTTGTCGGTGCACGTTCCGGTGAGCCCCTTCAGGTCGCCGCCGTGGAACCAGCCGATGTCGGATGGGTCGTAGCCGGTAACGGAGCGGAGCCCGCTCGCGCCACCGCGGTCGTTCGACGGGTCGCCGTTTGCGTACCGGTCGGGCATCACGAAGTAGAGACGCTGCGACGCGAACGACGAGTACGCCGGCGGCTTCGCGAGCCTCCCGAGCTCCGCCCCCGCCGGAGGCTTCGGCATGGCCTGAACCATCGAGGTCGTCGCGCCGGCTGCGCCGACGCCTAGCGCAATGGCCGCGGCGGCGGCGATTGCGCAGCTAGCGGAGCGCGGCACCCGTTTCCTCGTCGAAGAAGTGCAGGCTGTCGGTGTCGATGGCGACGGGAACGGTGTCGGCGAGCGCGATCTCGATGCGAGGCGGGAAGTGGGCGATGAGATTGGGTCGCGCGACGACCCCCTCTTCAGCGACCTCTTCCGTGCCGTTTCCATGGGTCAGAGGCGTCCGCACGGACTCGGCTTCCACGTGGAAGTACGCCATGACGCCCGAGCCGAGCGCCTCGAGCAGCTCGACGGTCGCGTCGAGCGTCGGGAGATCGGGCCGCGCCGCCGCGGGATAGATGTCCTCGGCTCGGATCCCGATGACGACGTTCCGCCCGGTCATCGCCCTGATCGCGGCGTACCGCCTCATGCAACCCGCGCCGACGGGAAGCGATACGTCGCCGAGCTCGGCGACGATCCCGTCGCCCTCGGCGCGCAGAGCGCTGCGGAAGAGGTTCATCGGCGGCGTGCCGATAAAGCTCGCGACGAAGAGGTTCGCCGGCTCGTCGTAGAGCTGCTGCGGCCGGTCGACCTGCAACAGCACGCCCATGCTCATGACGGCGACGCGGTCGCCCATCGTCATGGCCTCGACCTGGTCGTGCGTGACGTAGATCG
>JACCWU010000190.1 GCA_013697465.1 Actinomycetota bacterium
GGTCCACGAGTATGAGCTCGAGGCCCAGTTCCGCTGCGGTGGATCCGAGGCCTTCGTGAGCTGGGTCGAGAACACCCTCGAACTGCAACGCACGCCCCACGTCATGTGGGATCCGACTGAGGAGTTCGATTTCGACATCGTGGACTCGCCTCAGGAGCTCGAGGCCTTGATCAGGACCCGCGCGGGCGAAGGATATTCAGCGCGACTCACCGCCGGGTTCTGCTGGTCCTGGTCGAATCCGCGTCCGGATGGAACACTCGAGAGTGACGTCGTCGTGGGTGATTGGTCGATGCCGTGGAACGCGAAGCCCGACGCGGGGCGGCTCGCGGCGGGCATCCCCAAGTCGAACTATTGGGCGAGCGACGCCGGCGGACTCGAGCAGGTTGGCTGCGTCTATACGGCCCAGGGCTTCGAGTACGACTATGCGGGCGTGATCTTCGGGCGCGACCTCGTCTACCGCCCTCGTGAGGGGTGGGTCGGTCAGCCCGAGTATTCCAAGGACAACGTCGTTCGACGTGCCCGCCGCGGCTCTGTTCTGTTCGCCGACTTGGTCAAGCACACGTACCGGGTTCTGCTGACGCGTGGTCTTCGTGGTTGCTACGTCTACTTTGAAGATGGACCCACCCGTGACTACTTCCTGTCGCGGATCGAGCACGGCACCGCGCCCTGAGTCGGTCGATGCCGAAGTGGAAGACCGAGCGTCGTCTCGATGATCCCGCCGAGCGTGCTTCCCGGAGCTCGCCGCGGCGACTCTCGGAGGCACATATCGCGCCCCTCAATCAACTTGTCGATGAGATCCGAGACAGCGACGTTGGCGACGATTCGGTGCCGTACGTCGATCCCGACTGCGCCGGTGTCAATGGCCGGGTGCTGATGCTGCTTCGTGTCCCCTCAAGGACCGCCGCTGACAATACCGGCGTGATCTCGCCCGACAATCCGGACCCCACTGCGGACAACTTCACCTGGCTGCGCGACATGTCGGAACTCCGCCGTGAAGATCTGGTGTACTGGAACGTCGTGCCGTGGTGGATCGGGAAGCGCAATGCTTCCGTCGAAGCCGCGAAGGCTCGCTCCTACCTCGAGCACTTCCTTGAACTCGTCCCCGGGCTGGAGGTAGTGGTGTGCGTCGGTGAGGACGCCCGCAAGGGATGGGGCGTCGCCTTTCCGGAGTGCGAGGCCGAACCCGGCTGGAAGGCAGTCGCCTCATTGCGTAGCGGCTGTCTCCTCGTTCTCCATTGTCCTCACACCTCGTTTCACAACATCGACGGTGGCAACAAGGACAAGCTGATTGACGGCCTGACGCCGACGGAACGCATCCTCGCGACCTTCCATGCAGTCCGGACGTATCTCGATCGCCCTGCGGTTTGCTGATCGGGATCGACGGTGATCGATCCCCGCGAACTCGCTCCGGTTGTCGAGCGATGTCGGGAGCTTGCCCCGGCACAGGGCGACTATCGCGAGACTGACTTCGTGACCAACCTGCTCGCCACCGTTGTTGACTTTCAGATGCACACGACGGCCGTCGTCAGAGCTCTGGAACACTACAAAGCGAAGCGGCGGGAAGAGATTCGGACGATCGAGGGTCTCACGGCGGTGTTCTCCCGCTATCCGGACGACCAGGCTGGGAACACGGAACTCGCCCGACACCTGTGGGGATACAAACTATGGACCCGGGCTCACATGCTCCGCGACCTGGTCGCGTTCTTCGAAGAGCAGGGCGTCACCGACCAGGACGCTCTCCGTCGATGGGCGATCGCCAGTGATTTCAGGCGCGACTTCGAGGGTCGTATTCGGGGCCTGGGCTTGGCGGTGTACAAGTGGCTGGTCATGCGCCAGGGGGTCGATACCGTCAAACCGGACGTGCGCCTGCGTCGTTTCACCGAAGCGATCGTTGGGCGGCGCCTCACGGACGCCGAGCTCGTTGCGCTTCTCGAAGCCGCGGCCAAGGAGTTGGAAATGCCCGCGTACAGGCTTGACTGGGCAATCTGGGAGTCGATGCAGCGGCCGTCCGGTAGCTCGCTCGAGTCGCAGTAGCGACATGCGCGTAGGGCTTGTGGGATGCGTCAAGTCGAAGCAGCCACGTCCAACCCGCGCGCGGGACCTGTACACCCCGCCTCTGTTCGAGGGCCGACGAAGACACGCGGAAGTCACCTGCGACGAGTGGTTCATCCTTTCCGCCGAGCACGGGCTGGT
>JACCWU010000215.1 GCA_013697465.1 Actinomycetota bacterium
ACGGCTCGATGGATCCGCGCGATGCCATCGGCCATGCCGCTGAGATCCTCATTCGGCAGCTCGCGATCTTCACGGATCTCGACAGGATCGAAGGTCTCGGAGAGGCGGCCGCGGAGGCCGCCGCGGAAGCTCCGGCAGTGCACGGAATGGAGAACTTCCCGATCGAGGAGCTCGAGCTCGGCGTTCGCTCGTACAACTGCTTGAAGCGCGTGGGCATCGAGACGATCGGCGATCTGACCTCCAAGTCGGAGAACGAGCTCGTGGCCATCCCCAACTTCGGTCGCAAGTCCATCGAGGAGGTCCGCGCGGCGCTCTCCACGCACGGGCTCACCCTCAAGGGTGAGGATCTCTAGAGAACGATGCGGCACCAGCGGTCGGGGAAGAAGCTGGGGCGGGACTCCGCCCATCGCAAGGCGCTGTACTCGAATCTCACGGGTGCCTTGATCGAGCACGGCCGCATCGAGACGACCGAGGCCAAGGCGAAGGCGGTCAAGCCCTTCGCCGAGAAGATGATCACTCTGGGCAAGCGCGGCGATCTCCACGCCCGGCGGCAGGCGCTCGCCGCGCTTCGCTCCAACGACGTCGTCCACAACCTCTTCGCGGACGTCGCCCCCAGGTTCTCCGACCGGCCCGGGGGCTACACGCGAATAGTGAAGCTCGGCCCGCGACAGGGAGACGCCGCCGACATGGTCTACCTCGAGCTCGTCGATTACGAGCCCGTCGCGACACCGTTCACGGTCCCGCGCGCCCAGCGCGAAGAAGCCGCTCCGGCCGAGACGTAGAGCGCCCGGAGCCGAGTACGCTCGGGGCGTGCTCTTCACGATCGGGCTCCTGCTCGCGATCTTTGTTCTTCCTCAGCCTTGGGGACTCGTGGCCGTCGCGGCGGGCGGGACGCTCGACATCGTCGAGACCGGTGTTCTCTGGTGGTGGTCGAAGAGATGGCGGGCGGCCGTCGGCATCGACTCGTTCGTCGGCAGGACGGGCGTGGCAACCTCGTCGCTCTGGCCGGAAGGGCAGGTGAAGATCGACGGGGAGATCTGGCGGGCGCGCTGCGCAGGGGGCTGCGACGCCGGTACGAACGTCGTCGTCCGCTCGGTCGAGGGGCTGACGCTCGTCGTCGATCCGGCGTAATCGGGCTACAGTCCTCGCATGCGGTGCGTCGCCCCGTTCCTCGCGTTCGGGCTTCTGGCGTGGGTACCGCTGGGAGCGGCTACACCGGTTGCGTGGGAGCGTCATGCCTCCCTCCTGGCTCCCCGTACAGAGATCGCAGCGGCTGTTCTCGGTGAGGAGATCGTGGTCGTGGGCGGCTTCAACGCCGACGGATCCGCGTCCGCGCGCGTCGACGCCTACTCGCCCTCGCGCGACCGTTGGCGCCGCCTCCCCGACCTGCCGGTGCGGGTTCATCATTCGACCGCGGTCGGCTCGAAGGGGCGCCTCTACGTCCTCGGGGGCTACGCGGAGGGCGGGACTCCCCTTCGCACGGCGTTCGTCTTCCAGTCGGGGAAATGGCGAGCACTACCCCGGCTGCCGCTTGCGCGCGCGGCCGCGGGCGCGGCGCTCGTGCGCGGCCGGATCGTCGTCGCCGGAGGGGTCGCGCAGACGAGCGGGGCAAGGCTCGCGCGCACCGCCCTGTCGTTCGATCTGGCGAAGAGGCGCTGGTCGGTCGTTCCCGGTCCGAGCCCTCGCGAGCACCTCGGTGTCACGTCCTTCGCCGGGACGGTGTACGCGGTCGCGGGACGCACCTCCGGCCTCGACACGAACCTCACGCACCTCGAGTCGTATCGTCCCGGGGAGAAGCGCTGGCGGAGGCTCGGGCCCGTTCCAGGCTCACGCGGAGGGACGGGAGCGGCGGCCACCGGAGGCACGATCGTCTCCGTCGGGGGCGAGGAGCCCGGAGGGACGATTCGCGAGGTCTACGCCTACTCCGTCGCCGCTGCGAGCTGGCGACGACTCGACGATCTTCCCACGCCCAGGCACGGACTCGGGGTCGCGGCGTTCGGCGGCCGCATCTTCGCGATCGGCGGCGGGCCCGAGCCCGGACTCACGGTCAGTGGCGCGAACGAGTCGATCGTCGTGCGCTAGCCGCGGGGCTACCGTGCTCCCGCGTTTGCGATGAATCTCAAGCTTCTCCTCGAGTACGACGGGACCGACTTTCGCGGCTGGGCGCGGCAGCCGGGGATGCGCACGGTCGAGGGCGTCGTCCGCGAGGCACTCGCCGAAACGTATCCGAGCTGGGAGGGGCTGGCCGTGGCCGGCCGCACGGACACCGGGGTTCACGCGATGGGGCAGGTCGCGAGCGTGTTGGTCGACGGCGGCCCGCCCCCTGATCGAGCGGCGCAGGCGTTGAACAGCGCGCTCCCGGGCGACGTCGCCGTACTTGCTGCGGAGGAGGCGCCGCCCGAGTTCCATGCGCGGTTCTCCGCACGCTCGCGCTCGTATCGCTACAGAGTGCTGGCCCAGCCGACACGGTCGCCCCTCGAGGCGCGGCACGCGCTGTGGTGGCCGCGGCCGGTCGATCTCGAGACGCTCGAGGCTGCGGCCGCGCTCCTCGACGGACGGCACGACTTCCGAGCGTTCACCCGCGCGGAGACGAAGCACGACGTCTTCGAGCGCGAGGTGCTGGCGGCCTCGTGGGTGCGAGATGGCGACCGCCTCGACTTCGGCATCACGGCCGACGGCTTCCTCCGCCACATGGTTCGAACGCTCGTCGGCACGATGCTCGAGCTCGGGCCCCGAGCGCCGGGACGCATCGCGGAGCTCCTCGAGGGTCGCCCCCGCGCCGACGCTGGGCTCACCGCTCCGCCTTGGGGTCTCCACCTTGAGCGCGTGAGCTACTGAACGTGGTGTCGGAACGCTCGGGCTACGATCGAGCAGTGCGTTTTCCCGTCGTCCTCTTCGACCTCGACGGCACGCTCATCGACTCGGGGCCGATCATCCTCGCGTCGATGCAGCACGCGGTGAGGACCGTGCTCGGGCGCGAGATTCCGCCCGAGGAGCTCGGCTTGACGATCGGCGGCCAGGGCATCGTCGCGCAGATGCAGGCCATCGACGCCGATCGTGCAGATCAGCTGCTCGAGGCGTACAAGGAGCACAACGACGGGCTGCACGAGACGCTCGAGGCGTTCGACGAGCTGCTCGCGCTCCTGCCCGCTCTCAAGGCCGAGGGCCGGAAGCTCGGGATCGTCACGGCGAAGCGGCACCGTACCGTTGCCCTCGCTCTCGACCGCTTCCCCGCACTCGAGGCCGACTTCGACGTCGTGGTCGCCCACGAAGACACCGAGCGGCACAAGCCGGATCCCGACCCCGTGCTTCTCGCTATCGAGCGCCTCGGAGGGACGCCGGGCGAGTCCGCGTACGTCGGGGACTCGCCGTTCGACATCCAGGCAGCGAAGTCTGCGGGAGCCTTTGCAATCGCAGTGAGCTGGGGCGGCATCCACCCGGACGATCGTCTGCTTTCCGAGGAGCCCGACGCATTCGTGCACTCCCCGCAGGAGCTGCTCGATGTCCTCTAGGACAGCCACGCCGAAGACGCGCGCGGCCGAGCTGCGCAAGACCCTCAACAGCGCTTCCGCCGCGTACTACACCGACGAGCCGATCATGACCGACGCGGAGTTCGATCGGCTCTACGACGAGCTCGCCGCTCTCGAGAGCGAGCATCCCGACCTCGTTGCGCCCGACTCGCCGACGCAGCGCGTCGGCGCTGCCCCATCGGAGCGCTTCCGAAAGGTCGAGCACCTGGCGCCCATGGGCTCCCTCGAGAAGGTGACGAGCGAAGAAACCCTCGTGAAGTTCGCAGACGACGTCCGAAAGCGTCTCGGCACCGACGAGCCGATCGCGTATGTCGTAGAGCCGAAGATCGACGGTCTCGCGGTCTCGCTCTTGTACGAGAACGGCGCTTATGCGCGCGGCGCGACCCGCGGGGACGGCGAGCGCGGCGAGGACGTCACCCCGAACCTGCGCACGATCCGCGCGGTTCCGCTCACCATGACGACGAAGTCGCGCGAGCAGCCGCCCGGCCTGCTCGAGGTTCGCGGCGAGGTGTTCATGCCGCTCTCCGGCTTCCGGGCGTTCACCGAGCAGCAGGCGGCGGATGGAAAGAAGGCCGCGCCCAACCCCCGGAATGCGGCCGCCGGCTCCGTCCGGCAGCTCGACCCGGCGATCACGGCGAACCGCCCGCTCTCGATCTGGATCTACGGGGTCGGCCAGGCCGACGGAGTCGAGCTCACGAGCCAATGGGAGACGCTCCAGTGGCTCCGGGCCCACGGCTTCCGCACGAACCCGTTCGCCGAGCGACTCGATTCCATCGAAGACGTCGCTCGTGCCTCGCGCGAGTGGGAGACGCGACGCGCGGAGCTCGACTACGAGATCGACGGAATCGTCATCAAGGTCGACTCCCTCGACCAGCAGCGCCGCCTCGGGGCGCTGCACGGTCGTCCACGCTGGGCCCGCGCGTACAAGTGGGCGCCGATGTCCGCCCAGACGAAGCTCCGCAAGATCCACATTCGGGTCGGCCGGACCGGAGCGCTCAATCCCTGGGCCGAGCTCGAACCCGTGCAGGTCGGGGGCGTGACGGTCTCGACCGCGACACTGCACAACGAGGAGGACATCAACCGCAAGGACGTTCGGGAAGGCGACACCGTGGTCGTCCAGCGGGCCGGCGACGTGATCCCGCAAGTGGTCGGGCCCGTGCTGCCGCATCCGCGCGGCTCGAAGCCGTTCCGCATGCCTGCCAACTGTCCCCTCTGCGACGCGGAGATCGTGAAGCCCGAAGGAGAGGTCATGCACCGCTGCCCGAACCGAGCATGCCCGTCGCGCGGTCTCGAGACGCTCATCCACTGGGTGCAGGCGGCCATGGACATCGAGGGCGTGGGGGAGCAGTTCGTCAGGCGGCTCTGGGATCACGGCCTGCTCCGTTCGATGCCGGATCTCTATCGCCTGACCCCAGAACAGCTGCAGGAGCTCGACGGCTACGGTGAGATCTCCTCGGCGAAGGCAACCGAGTCGATCCAGGAGTCGAAGGTACAGCCGTTCTCGCGTGTCCTACTCGGGCTCAACATCCCGAAGGTCGGGTGGGTGATGGCACGAAATCTCGCGCGCCACTTCGGCTCGGTCGACGCACTCATGGCGGCGGCGCCCGAGGAGCTGCTCGAGGTCGAGGGGATCGGACCGGACCGCGCCGAGCTCGTCGCCGAGTGGTTCGCCGACGAGGACAACAGCCGGCTCGTCGAGGAGCTCCGAGCCCTGGGTCTGCAGATGTCGTCGGGCGAGGAGGAGCGACCGATCGAGGGGCCCTTGAGCGGGAAGCAGTACGTGATCACGGGGACGCTCGAGAGCTGGTCGCGAGAGGAGGCGAAGGCGTCACTAGAGGCTCTCGGCGCGAAAGTATCCGACTCGGTCTCCGGAAAGACCACAGGCGTGATCGTCGGGGAGAGCCCTGGCTCGAAGCTGCAGAAGGCGCAGAAGCTCGGGGTGGAGGTTCTCTCGGAGGACGCCCTCGCCAGCTTGCTAGGGACGCGCTAGCACGGTCACGAAGCGGTCCTGTGCCGCTCGGGCGGACCAATAGGAGACGGGCGAGCCGTTCTGGAGGATCGCGAACGCGTAGCGCCGCCTGACGAAGCCCGCGAGCGCCGAGGCGCGTGACGTGGTCCCAGTCTTCGCGATGACCCGCCCTCGCGTGACTCGGCGCCCGAGACGGTCGCGCAAGGTTCCGGAGACTCCTGCCACCGGGAGCGAGGCGAGGAACGCATCGCGTATCGACGGGTCGCGATCGACAGCGCGCAGGAGAGCGACGAGCGCCTTCGCGGTCAGCCGGTCGAGCCGCGAGAGGCCAGAGCCGTCCGCGACGTGGACCCCGCTCAGAGGGACGCCCATCCGGTTCAGCTCGTCGTGGACGACGGCTGCCCCCGCGGCGGTGCTTCCTCGTCCTGCTACCGCCGCCCCGACTTCCTTCAGGAGCATCTCCGCGACGAAGTTGTCGCTCTCGCGATTCATCCGGAGCACGATCTCCGCCAGCGGTTCCGAGAGGTCGAGCGCGAGCGGCAGGACGTCTCGCGGCGCTCGGCCGGTCGTCGCTCGTCCGGCGACTCGGACCCCGCGCCGAACGAGAGCAGCTCTGAATGCAGCGGCGGCCGCCGCTGCGG
>JACCWU010000217.1 GCA_013697465.1 Actinomycetota bacterium
GCCGTTCTCTGCGTGGCTCCGGGCAGTGCCAGCCGACCACTCTACGATGCGAACGTCAAGCTCCTGTCGCTCGGGGCGAACGCGAAGGGCGAGGCGCTCGTCACCTATCGCCGGAGCAATGGGAGCGTGCGACACGTCCTCGTATGGGGAGCGGTGAATGCCCGCCATCCGACCCCGGACGTGGCGCAGGTGCAGTTCAAGTTCGACTACGCCGGCGGCTGGGGGAAGTACCGCAACGGAAAGTATTGGCAGAGCTTCAAGAATCGTTGCCGGCCGTACGACGGGCCACCCCTCCCGCTTCTCGTCGCCGCTTGCAAAGCGCCAGACGGCTCATTCTGGGCTGTTCAGGCGTGGCAGCGGCGCCTCCCCAATCTCGGCTTCGATCCCTGGCTGCCGTACCACACCAACATGGAGCTCCACGTCGCGCACTGGTCGGGGCCGCTGCCCGAGCTCGAGGTCTACCCCAACTGGACGTACGACGGACGCTGGCAGGGGATCTTCGGACGCCTGGCGTACCTCGGGGTGCCGGTGCACGGCTTCAGCGCGACCGACCGCGGCGTGCCGAAGGACTTCTACGGCCGCAACCTGCACATCGACACGCTCAACTCGGCGTACGGAGCCGGCTGGAAGCGCGAGGCCGGGATCCTCACGCACAAGAGCACGGGAACGTTCTGCCACAGCTTCGTGCCGCAGCGCCCGTTTGCCTGGTATCCGAGCCAGGAGATGCGGCCTGCCGCGGCCGGCGAGCGGCACCGGGTCACGGTCAGCGGCCCGGGTGTCACGCCCGTTCTGCAGGTCGAGCTGGCAGGTCTGGGGACCTACGATCGCACGCGCGACAGCGACTTCAACTCGACCTTCGATCGCGTGATGTCCGGCGATCGCGTGTGCGCCCCCGAACGCTGAGCGCTTCTCGTCGGAGACCGCTTGCCTAGCCGATCGTGAAGCTGTCGAGGGCCTCCGGGTCCTCAACGGTGACATCCACGCGGCCGACGTGGGCTCCTCGCGGACCCTCGCGGCAGAACGCGACGAGCTGCTCGACGGCCTCGGGCTCTCCCTCGAAGACGGCCTCGACGGTTCCGTCCCTGTTGTTCCGAACCCAGCCTGAGACACTTGTCGCCGCGGCGCGCCGGCGGACGGATTCGCGGAAGTACACGCCTTGCACGAACCCGTGCACGACGGCTCGGTGGCGGATCGTCACCGGAGCTCCACGAGTCCCTCGGGGTCGATGTCGATCGACACCCTGTCGCCCGCAGCGGGATGGTCGAGCGAGGTCACGGCGGCGTCGAGCTCCCCGCCTTCCACGAGCCTGATCTTGAGGCGCACCGTCGGGCCCTGCCGCGTAGCCGACTCGACGACTCCGTCGCCGCGCTCTCCTTCGCGCACCCGCCGGACCGCGACGGCCTCGGGTCGAATCGCAACGCCGTTGCGAATGCCGAGACCGAGGAAGCGAGCGACGTCCTCGTCCGCGGGACTCGCCCACAGCTCGTCGGGCGTACCCGTCTGGACGATGTGTCCGTCGCGCATCACCGCCACCCGGTCGCCGAGGGCGAACGCCTCCGTCTGGTCGTGCGTGACGTAGACGGCCGTCACCCTGAGCCTTGCGAAGAGCGCGGAGAGATCCTCGAGCAGCCGGTCGCGCAGTCGGCGGTCGAGAGAGCCCAGCGGCTCGTCGAGGAGAAGCACGCGCGGCTCTGGCGCAAGCGCACGCGCGAGCGCCACCCGCTGCTGCTCGCCGCCGGACAGGGTGCCGACCGAGCGCCGCTCGAAGCCCACCAGGCCTACGAGGGCGAGCAGTTCACGCACGCGTTGCTCGACGGCGCCCGGGCGGTCGCCTCGCATCCGCAGGCCGAAGGCGACGTTCCCGGCGACGTCTCGGTGATGGAAGAGCGCGTGATCCTGGAAGACGAGACCGATTCCCCGGCGGTGAGGAGGCACGTTCCGCAGGTCTTCGCCTTCGAGCAGGACGCGCCCGCCATCCGCACGCTGGAGTCCGGCGATGACGCGGAGCAGCGTGGTTTTGCCGGATCCGCTCGGCCCCAGGAGCGCGACGATCTCGCTGTCCGCGACGTCGAGAGACGCGCCGTCGAGCGCCGGCCCACCGTCTAACCGAACCGAGACGTCTTCCACCCGGAGCGTCAGAACCACCCCCCACGGTCGCTGCGAGCCCGCTCGAGGAGAAGAATCGAGAGCGTGGTGACCGCCATGAGGATCACTGCGAGCGCGTAAGCCTGGGCGACGTTGAGCTCCCCCGGCCGTCCCAGGAAGCGGTAGATCGCGACGGGCAGCGTCGGTCGGTCCGGTCGCGCGAGGAACACGGTCGCTCCGAACTCGCCCAGCGAGATCGCGAAGGCGAATCCGGCCCCGACCCCGAGCGCCCGGGCCGCGATGGGCAAGTCGATCTCACGCCGCACCCTTCCCGGAGACGCGCCGAGGACGGCCGCGGCTTCTCGCTGGCGCTCGTCGATCGCCCGCAGCGTGGGAGCGACGATCCTCACGACGAAGGGGATCGCGACGAGCGCCTGCACGACGGGCACGATCCACGGCGCCGAGCGGAAGTCGAGCCATCCCTCGTCGAAGGTGATGACGAAGCCGAAGCCGAGCATCACCGCGGACGCTCCGAGCGGGAGCATCAGCAGGCCGTCGAGCAGACGTGTCCCTCGACGCCATGTCCCGGTGCCAGACCCCGGGGCATGTCCGCTTCGGCCGACGACCGCGAACGCGGCCAGGCCACCGACGAGCACCGCGACGGCGGTAGCGGCGCCCGCGTAGACGAGAGAGTTCAGCACCGCTTCCCAGGGCGTGGCGAGCAGTGCGGACGTCGGGCGGGCGAGTGCCCTGTAGGCGGCGAGCCCGTGTCCCTCGCCGGC
>JACCWU010000227.1 GCA_013697465.1 Actinomycetota bacterium
GGAAACATGGTTTCCCCCGCGTACGCGAGCCAAAGGCGAGCGTTTCTCACGGTAAAGGCGTGGTCTCCGTCGGCACGCCGACGAACCGCCCGATGAAGAGCGTCACGACCGAGCTTGGCTTGGCCTGCGTCTCTCCGAGGGGGTCCTGTGAGATGACGATGCCGTCGAGAGCGGGGTCGTCGGTGTCCTCGAGCACGCGGCGCACGCGGAAGCCCGCAGCCTGGAGCGTCGCCTCCGCGACCGTGATGTCCAGATTGGTCACATCGGGCACCGCTGACGTGGTGGGTCCGGTCGACACGGAGAGCGTGACCCTCGCGCCCTTGGAGCTCTCGGAGCCGCCGCCCGGATCCTGGCTTACCACGATGCCCCGCGTGAGGTCGGAGGCGACGTCGACGCGAGTGACGCTGAAGCCGGCGCGCTGGAGCTCCGAGGCCGCCTGCTCGTACGGAGAGCCGACGACGCTCGGAACGGTCACCGGGCTCGGTCCCTTGGAGACGTTGATCCGTACCTGTGTTCCCTCGACGACGACGATTCCTCCCGCGGGTTTCTGCCCCGTTACGAGCCCTGCATCCTGGTCCGAGGCGACCTCGACCACCTGCGCGTCCAAGCCTGCGGCGGTGAGCTCCTCCACTGCGTCGGTAACTCGTCTGCCGACGACGCTTGGGACCGTGACCTCCGGCTTCCCCGAGGAGACGTCGATGATGACGACGGCCTCTTTCTCGACCCGCGTCCCCTCGGTAGGACTCTGGCCGAAGACGAAGCCCTCCTCCACGTCCGAGTTCGAGATGTGACGCACGCGAGGGACGAGATTCTTGTCCGTGACGATGTTGACCGCTTGTGTCTGCTGGAGCCCGACTACGTAGGGCACGGCAACGGGCTTCGCCTCCTCGAGTTGGCGCTGAACGGCGTCGAAGAGGAGGAACCCGCCGATGGCGAGCGCGAGCAGGACCCCGAGCCCGAGGAGCCAGGGCCAGAACGCCCGGCCCCGCGGAGACGGCTCGTACGGCGGATACGGTGGGCCGCCACGCCGGTCGCGCCGGGCGACCTGGGTCACTGCCGTCGAGTCGCCGGTTCGCGTACCGGTGAGCACCATCGTGGCGGCTTCGGCGGTCTCGACCGGCACGTGGCCGCCGTGAGCGACGGTCTCAAGATCGGCGTCCATCGCAGCCGCTGACTGGTATCGGTCCGCAGGCTCCTTCGCGAGCGCGCGCAGGACGACCAGGTCGAGGTCCTCCGGCACCTCGACGCGGTGCTCGGAGGGGGGCCCCGGTACCTCGCCGAGGTGCTTCATCGCGATCTCGACCGGCGTCTCGCCGGTGAACGGCACCTGTGCGGTGAGGAGCTCGTAGAGGACGATCCCGGTGGAGTACAGGTCGGACGTCTGGTCGACGGGCGCGCCGCGCGCCTGCTCCGGGGAGAGGTACTGCGCGGTGCCGATGATCGCGCCCTCTTCGGTCATCTGGCTCGCTCCCGCGCGGGCGATGCCGAAGTCGGTGACCTTGACCACGCCCTCGGGGTCGACGATCACGTTGTGCGGCTTGATGTCGCGGTGAATGACACCGTTGCGGTGCGCATAGCGGAGCGCTGCGAGGATCTGGCGCGTGTAGGCGATCGCGACGGGAATCGGGCACGGGCCGCGCGAGCGGACGAGCTCCTTCAGCGTCCGCCCCTCGACCAGCTCCATGACGATGAAGTAGGAGCCGTTCGTCTCTCCCCGGTCGTAGATCGAGACGATGTTCGGATGCGAGAGACCCGCTGCATGCGTCGCCTCGCGACGGAAGCGCTCGACGAACTGGTCGTCGTTCGCGTAGCGCTCGTGCAGGATCTTGACGGCGACTCGCCGACCAAGCTCCTGGTCCTCCGCGAGGTAGACGTCGGCCATGCCGCCCCCGCCGAGCTTCCGCGAGACGCGGTAGCGGCCCGCGAAGAGCCCGCCGATGAGGGTGTCCTGAGTTGTCATACGGGTTAGAGGTTAGGGATTCTCCGTGGACCCCAGGATTGCCTCCATGACCGAGCGCGCGATCGGGGCTGCCGTCTCGCCGCCGGTGCCGCTCTGGTTCTGGAGAACGACCGCGATCGCGAGGTCGGCGGGACTTTCGTCGTCGGGCGCAGCGAAGGCGATGAACCACGTCGTGTTCGCGCCGGGGACGCCCGTCTCGCCGGTCCCGGTCTTTCCGCCGATCGAGTAGCCGGAGATGCGGGCGGCCGTCCCGGTTCCGCGTTCGACCGCGAACCGCATCATCTGCGCCACAGCTTCGGCGGTGCTCCGGCTGACGGCCTGGCGGATCAGCCTCGGCCGCTGCTGCTGGATCCGCTTGCCCTCGGGCGAGACGATGCGGTCTACGACCTGGGGCTCGAGCAGCCTGCCACCGGCTCCGATCGCGCCTGCGACCATCGCCATCTGGAGAGGCGTGACTAGCATTCGCTCCTGGCCGAACGCCATGCGTCCTGCGTCGACGTCCGAGTCCGCCTTCGGGTAGTAGAGCTTGCCGGCCCGGTAGAGGCCGCTCGCGCGCAGCTCGTCCTCGGGAGTCTCGAGCGGCAGAAGCTCGTAGAAGCCGAAGCGCTTCGCCTGGTCGAGGATCCGCTTCGCGCCGAGCTTGAGCCCGATGTTGCAGAAGACCGAGTTGACCGAGTTGACGAGGGCCTCCTCGAGGTCGATCGTCCCGAAAGGTCTCGAGGTGTCGAAGTTGTTGACGCGCTTCCCGTAGACGGTGCAGTAGCCGGGGTCGTCGAAGCTCGATTCCGGCTTGTACTTCTTCGACTCGAGCGCTGCCGAAGCGGTGATTACCTTGAACGTCGAGCCGGGGACGAGGAGACCCGCTGCCGCGCGGTTCAGGAGCGGCGAGGCGGGCGTGCAGTCGGCGGTGATCCGCGACAGCTCGCCAAAGCGGTTCTCCACGAGATTCGGGTCGAAGCTCGGGGACGAGACCATGACCTTCACCTTCCCTGTCCGCGGGTCGAGTGCGACCACGGCCCCGCAACGGGTCCCGAGCTCCTCGAGTGCGACCGCCTGCGCCTCGAGGTCGAGTGAGAGGACGACGTCGTTCCCGACCACGGGCTTGCCGCGCAGCTCGTCGAGCGCCTTGTCCACCAGGGTGGAGAGGTTGGCGTTCGACGACGTGAGGTAGTCGTTCAGCGACCGCTCGAGGCCGGTGCGCGAGCGTCCGACGGTGGAATAGCCCACGACGTGAGCGGCGAGCTCGCCCTGCGGATAGCGGCGGAAGTAGAGCGTCCGCTCGCCCGTCTTCCGCTGGACGTTTCTGGCCAATCGCCTGAACGGACTCGTGGAGACGATGACGCCGCGATCGATCGAGAACTCGGCTACTCTCTTGATCGCATTGTCCTGTCGGTTAGCCAGGGCGGGCGCGGCCCATGTCTGCCAGTAGGTCGTCATGACGACCAGAGCTCCGACGAGGAGAAGCGCAACGTACGTGAGGCGGACGATCGGGCCGTTCATTGCGTCACGGGCTCCTCGGCACGTTGGCTCGGTGAGAGACCAATAAGAGCCCGGCGAGCAGCAGGAAGTTCGCGACGATGCTCGAGCCGCCGTAGGAGACGAAGGGCAGCGTGATTCCGGTCAGCGGGACGATCCGCAGAACGCCTCCGACGATGATGAAGGTCTGAAGCGCGAAGCCGAAGGTCAGCCCGGCCGCGAGCAGCTTCGAGAAGCCGTCGTCCGCGCGCAGCGCGACACGCATCCCCCGTACGATGAAGAGCATGTACAGGAGGATGAGCGCCGCCGAGCCGACGAGGCCGATCTCCTGCGCGATCGCCGAGTAGATGAAGTCCGTGCGGAGATGGGGAATCAGCTCGGTGCCGTCGGTCGTCGTGAACGTGCCCTCGCCGAGGCCGGTGCCGGCGTATCCGCCGTTGGCTATCGAGTACAGGCTCTTGACGAGCTGGTACGAAGCACAGTCCTGTCTCAGCTCGAGCTTGCCGTTGAGCGCGCAGTAGACGCGCTCATCCGTCCAGGGGTGCAGCCAGATGGTGACCCGCTCCTGGACGCGGTCGAGCGCCTGGTAGAGCAAGGTCGCACCGCCCACGAAGAGGCCGAGGCCGGCCGCGACGAAGAGCCCGCGCCCGGTCGCGACGTAGAGCATCGCGAGGAAGATCCCGAAGTTGAGGAGCGCGCTCCCGAGATCCGCCGTCTGGACGATGACGAGCATCGCGGCGCCCCAGATCGCGAGCAGCGGTCCGAATTCCTTGAGCCGCCCCTGCGCGAGCACTTCTCGCTTCTCCCGCAGGTAGCCCGCGAGGAAGAGGATGAGGAAGATCTTCGCGAGCTCCCCCGGCTGGAACTGCAGCGGACCGACGTGCACCCAGAGGCGCACACCGTTGACTCGCTCGCCGAGTCCGGGCACCGCCGGGAGGAACAGGAGCAGCACCGCGGCGATCCCGAACAGGTAGCGATACGACTCGAGCACCCGGTAGTCGTGGCGGAGGAGGATCAACGTGGCGGCTAGCACGACGACGCCGATGAGCACCCAGAGGGCCTGACGACGCGCGTCGTCGGCGTCGAGTCGGTAGTTGACCGCGAGGCCGATGCCGGTGAGGGCAGCGGTCACCGGAAGCAGCGCACCGTCGGCGTAAGGGGCCGTGCGGCGGACGACGATATGCGCCGCCACGTACAGCGCGAGAAAGAGCACGGCGTAGGTCAGGGCATCCGCGGATATCTCCGCGGAGCGAGCCATCGTGACGCTCGCGAGCGCGAGCCCTGCGATTACGGACGCCACCACGAGGCCGAAGAGCTCGCGGCCCCTCGCGGTCAATGCACAACACCCCAGTAGAGGGCGAGGGCGCCGAGCGCGAGGACGGCGAGGATGAAGAGGATCGCGGCCAGCCGGCCGCCGGGACCGGCCCCGTGGCGCCGGAGGGACGCCCCGGCTTCGGAAGGCGCGTCCTCCTGCTCCGGTTCTGCGACCACGTGCGGATCAGCCGTCGTGTCGCCGGTTGCGGTCTCGGCGACAGCCGGCTCTTCCGCGACCGGCTGGGCCGCCGCTCCCACCGCGCCGTCGGACGACTCGGCAGCGATGTCGAAGAGGACGACCGTCACGTTGTCCTCGCCTCCATGGGCGTTGGCCGTTGCCACGAGCGCTTCCGCGGCGCGGGCGACGTCTCGCTCGGCGCCCTCGACGACGGAGGCGACTTCCTTGTCGTCGACCATCGCCGAGAGCCCGTCCGAGCAGATCAGGAAGACGTCACCCGGCCGTGCGTCGACGGTGAACGCGTCGACCTCGACGCTCGGCTCCGTGCCGAGCGCCCGCGTGATCGCAGATCGCTGCGGATGGTGCTCGGCCTCCTCGGGCGTCAGGATGCCACTCTCCACGAGCTCGGCAACGAGCGAATGGTCCGTCGTGAGCTGCTCGAGAACACCATTTCGGAGCCGGTAGGCGCGCGAATCTCCGACATGCCCGATCGCGACCGTGCCCGCCGCCGCATCCACGAGCGCAGCGGTCACCGTCGTGCCCATCCCGGCCGTGGCCGGGTCCTCGAGCGCGCGCTCCCAGATCCGGCGGTTCGCCTCCACGATCAGGGCCTCCACCCCGCGAGCGCCTCGAGTCTCCGCGTCGGCCTCCTCGAGCGCCGCCGCTGCAAGCCCGGCGGCGATCTCGCCGGCCCGGGCTCCGCCCATCCCGTCGGCGACCGCGAAGAGCGGCGGCTCGCAGATGAATGCGTCCTCGTTCCGCAGACGCCGCCTGCCGGTGTCCGTCACCCCCGCTGCACGGCCGATCCTCATGACTCGAGCTTGAGCTCCGTCCCACCGACACGGAGGACGTCGCCGGTCTGCAGAAGCCGTCTGGAGCCAATCTGCTCGCCGTTGACGAACGTCCCGTTGGTCGAGCCGAGATCTTCCACCCACACGCCGTCAGGCCGGGGGTCGATCCGTGCGTGCCGGGTCGAGGCGAACTCGTCGCCGTCGAGTGAGATGCCACTCCCGGCGTCGCGGCCGACGATCATGGACGCGCTCACCTCGATCTTGCTCCCCGGTCGAAGACCGGGCGCGCTGACGACGACGAAGCGCGCCGGCTGCAGCCCGTACCGCGCTCGCAGCGCAGCCGCATCGGCGGCGCCGAGAACGATGCTCTCCTGTGGAGCACCGCCGATGTCCTTGGTCGCAGTGCGCACGATGAGGATGATGAACGCGTAGAGCAGGACGAGGAACGCGAGCTTGAGGACGAGGAGCGTCTCGTCGCTCGCGAGCGCAACGACCGTCACGGCCTCGGGCTCGTGCGCTCGAAGACGATCTCGGTCGACCCGAGCGTGATCGTGTCGCCCTCTTCGAGCCGCTCCTTGGAGACGCGCTTCCCGTTCAGCACGGTGCCGTTGGTCGAGCCCAGGTCGACGACCGCGTAGGCATCACCTGCTCGACGTACCTCCGCATGCTTGCGGGAGACGTTGAGATCGGCGACCCGGACGTCGCAGTCCCGGGAACGGCCCAGCACGATGCGGTCCTTTCGGAGCTCGTGCGACTTCCCGTCGACCCGCAGCGCATAGCGGACGGGCTCCGGCTCCGGCTCGGGTTCCGGCTCCGGCTCCGGCACGGGAGCAGGGGCCTTGTAGATCATCGTCTGCGCCGGCTGCTCGAGCGGAAGCTCCGGAGGTGCGGGAACCTCGGCGTCGTCCGCCGCGACGAGCCGTGTCGCGATCCCGAACTCCCCGACTGCGAGATCGTCGTCCGCTGTGATCAGCACCCGGGGAGGCGTCAGGAGGGCGTACTTCTCGCGGCGTGCGTGCTCGGCCAGGTACTCCTGGAGCTCGCCGACGAGCGAGCCTTCGTAGCCCGAGAACTGCTTGCGGTCCGGCGGCGAGAGATAGAGGGTGTACTCGTTCGGCACATACACGCGCGACACCGAGACGCTCCGGTGGTCGTCCATCTCCTTCACGAGCTTGCGAGCGAGCTCGATCGGTTGCACATGCGTCCGGAACGCGCGGCCGAAGATCCCCTCGAAGAGACCTTCGATTCGGGTTTCGATGTTGCGCAGCACGCTCATTGCGACCCGAGGATGATGGCTGCGCTCGTGTTGGAACCGCGTTGTGTCATACGGCGGGGAGTCCCCCTCCGAGCGACGAGTCTAGCGGGCGATCCTGGCGGAAAACGCCGCTGCGGTGCCCCAGACTGCGACGGCGAGCGCTATCGCCGCGACTCCCGTGCCGACGGCGAGGGCGCATGCCACCAGCGTAACGCCGACCGCGGCCACGCCGAACTGCGAGTGCCTGCGCGCCCAGGGGAGGAGTCCTGCAG
>JACCWU010000310.1 GCA_013697465.1 Actinomycetota bacterium
CGAGGCAGACGGGGCACGTCTGCGTGTTCGGGTCCGCGCCGAAACCGACCGGGCAGCGGCAGAACATCTTCGAGCGGGTCTTGAGATGGACGTGGACCTCCAGCCCGATGACCGCCTCCCAGCTCACTGACTGTCCCTTGGGGTCAGACCCGAGGGGTCTGACCCCGGACGAACTCCGTGGCGCCACCTCGCCGGGACCGTGTCGAACCCGATCGCCTGCTCGAGCGCGTGCCCGACGCGGAAGAGCAGGTTTTCGCCGAACTGCGGCCCGATGAGCTGAAGCCCGACGGGAAGACCCTCCGAGAGCCCACACGGAACCGAAAGTCCCGGCAGGCCTGCGAGGCACGAGGGAATCGTGAGGAGGTCGCTCGCGTACATCGCCAGCGGATCGCCGGCACGCTCGCCGATCGGAAACGCGACAGTCGGCGAGGTCGGGCACGCGAGGACGTCGAACCGCTCGAACGCCTCGCGATGCTCCTGGATGATCAGCGTCCGGACCTTCTGCGCCTGCCCGTAGAACGCGTCGTAGTACCCGGCCGAGAGGGCATACGTTCCGAGCATGATCCTGCGCTTCGGCTCGTCGCCGAACCCGTCGTCCCGCGTGCGCTCGACGAGCTCCTGGTAGCTCTCGCCGGCCGCTCGCGGCCCGTAGCGGACGCCGTCGTAGCGTGCGAGGTTCGAGGAGGCCTCAGCCGGGGCGATCAGGTAGTAGCAGGGGAGGCCATAGCGGACGGAGCGAGGAAGCGAGCACTCCCCCACCTCGGCTCCGAGGCCCTCCGCAAGCTCGATCGCCCTGGCCACCGCGTCCTTCACTCCCGGCTCGATCCCGTCCGCCTCCGTCAGCTCGGTCGGCACTCCGATCCGGACGCCGGCGAGCGACTCCCCTTCCGGCAGCCGCACGGGCTCGGGAAGCTCGGCGGTTGTGGAGTCATTGCGGTCTCGCCCCGCGATGATCGAATAGAGGAGCGCGACGTCGCGCACGGTCTTCGCAACCGGACCGACCTGGTCGAGGCTCGAGGCGAAGGCGACGATTCCGTAGCGCGAGACCGTGCCGTAGGTCGGTCGAAGGCCGACGTTTCCGCAGAGCGCGGAGGGCTGCTTGATCGAGCCCCCCGTGTCCGAGCCGAGAGCCCACGGCGCCAGTCCGGCGGTGACGGCCGCCGCGGAGCCTCCCCCGGACCCGCCGGGAACGCGCGTCGGGTCCCACGGGTTCCGCGACGGGCCGAAAGCCGAGTTCTCGGTCGAGGAGCCCATCGCGAACTCATCCGTGTTCGTCTTGCCGAGGAGCTGGAGATCGGCTTCCTTGCAGCGGGCGGCCACGGTCGAGTCGAAGACGGGGACGTATCCGGCGAGGATCTTCGAGCCCGCCGTCGTTTCGACCCTCTTCGTCGAGATGACGTCCTTCAGCGCTATCGGCACGCCGTCGCCCTCAGTCTCGTCCACCGTGCGCAGGAAGCATCGAAGCTCGCCGTCGCGCTCGGAGATCGCATCGAGGTACGCGGCCCGGAGCTCCGCCCCCGAGACCTCGCCTCGGTCGAGGAGAGCCTGCGCGTCCTCGGCGGTGAGCCGGAGCGTGTCGATCATCGCCACGGGGGCACCCGGAACAGGTCGTTCTCAGCCTCCGGCGCGTTCGCGAGTGCATCCTGGAGCGGTAGCGAAGCGCGTGGCACGTCCTCGTCCCAGACGTTCACGAGGTCGAGCGGATGAGACGTCGGCGGTACGTCGGCCAAGTCGAGCTCGGAGACGACGCCGACCGCATCCAGGATCTTGTCGAGCTCACCGGTCAGTCGGTCGACCTCGTCCTCGGAGAGCGCGAGCCACGCAAGCCGGGCCACGCGGAGCACTTCGTCTCGGGAGATTGCCATCGGAGGAAGATCCTCTCAGACGCGGCGTAGGCTCGACTGCCGGCTTTGCCGGCGCCGGAGTGGGAAAGGCGGCGTAGGCTCGACGGAGCCGCCCAAGAGCGCAGGTGCCGGCTTTGCCGGCGCCGGAGTGGGAACAAGGCGGCGGGCTCCCTTCCGAGAGCCCGCCGCTACGTCGATACGAGTTCGGTCAGCTCGTCGGTGCCACGACGTTGGCGGCCTGGGCACCCTTGGGCCCCTGGACGACCTCGAACTCCACACGCTGGCCTTCGGTGAGGGTCTTGAAGCCGTCCATCGCGATCGCGGAGAAGTGGACGAACACGTCGTCACCACCCTCGCGCTCGATGAAGCCGAAGCCCTTCTCGTTCGAAAACCACTTGACGGTGCCCTGCTCCACGTACGTCCTCCTACAACTGACCGCCGACCGGAAAGCCGACGTCGATGACTTTGAACGCCTGAACGGTAGCGCTTACGAACCAGGCACTGCAAGCCCGAGCCTTCGGTGTCTCGCAGCCTGAAGCGTGTTCGAAAGCAGCATCGCGATCGTCATCGGCCCGACGCTGCCCGGCACCGGTGTCAACAGCCCGGCGACTTCGGCCACGTCCCGGTCGACGTCGCCCACGATCCCGGACTCCGTGCGATTGATGCCGACGTCGATCACCGTCGCACCGGGCTTGATCATGTCCCGAGTGACGAGTCCCGGCCGCCCGACAGCGGCTACGACGAGATCCGCGCGGCGAGTGTGCTGGGCGAGATCCACCGTACGCGAGTGACAGAGCGTGACCGTCGCGTGCTCGGCGAGGAGCAGCATCGCCATCGGCTTGCCGACGATCTCGCTGCGGCCGATGACGACCGCCTCGCTCCCCTTCAGCTCGACGCCGTACTCCTCGAGCATCCTCATGACCCCGAGCGGCGTCGCTGGAACGTGCAGGGGCTGGCCGAGGAAGAGCCGGCCCGCATTGATTGGGTGGAGGCCGTCCACGTCCTTCGCGGGGTCCATGGAGGAGGTGACGAGCGACTCGTCGACATGACCGGGAAGGGGAAGCTGGACGAGGATCCCGTCGACGCCGTCGTCTGCGCTGAGCTCCGCGACGAGGTCGAGGATCTCGCTTTCGGGCGTCGCCTCGGGGAGTCGGTGGTCACGCGACTCGATACCCGCCTCCGCCGACGCTTTGTGCTTCCAGCCGACATAGAGATGCGACGCCGGGTCGTCTCCGACGAGCACGGTGGCGAGGCAGACCGGCTCGCCGAAAGCGGCGACGTCCTCCGCGACCTGCGCGCGCACCTTGGCGGCAAGTGCCTTCCCGTCGACGAGCGTGGCGGTCATCGCGAGTAGCCTACTTTCCAGCCACGCAGCCCAACCCGAAGCTCGAAGCAGAAGCGGCGCGCCGGACAACGCTTGCAACGATCAGCTGCGAGCGTTGTCCGGGCGAGGAGGAGCGCCGACTTTCGTCAGTGCTTTGCGCTTACTTGGCGAGCCCGCTTCTGAGAATCGTGATGCCCGCCGCCTTGGCGACCTGGACCTTGCTGATCTGGGTCTTCGCCTGGCCTTTGACCTGGCCCTTCGCAATGGCGCGCGAAACCTGGGTGGTTGCCGCGGGCGTCACCTGCGACGAGACCTGAGACTCCACTGCAGGCGTCACCTGAGATGAGACCTGAGACGAGACCTGCGGCGCCGAAGCCGTGCCGACGGCCTGCGGGGTCGCTGCGAGACCGGCCGGAGCCGCGAACGCGGCCGTTGCCACGGCAATCGCCAGGGCCCCGCGCATTCCGTGCGCTTCGACGTCGGGAGGGTCGAACAGACCTTCGACCGCGTCGGCGTCGAGCGCCACGACGACCTCGTCTCCGCTCGAGACCCGGAGCATCTCCTCGAGATCCGCGATCGTCAGCTCGAGCGTCAATCGCGTCATCTCCTCGTTCTCCCCGCGTCCGAGCTCGAACCAGATCCCGGCGGATTCATTGGAGCGCTGCGCCGCCTCGAGCTCGCTGCGCGAGAGCACCGCTGCGATCGAGCCGCCGCTCCCGAGCGTCCCGTACTCGACAAGATTGGCGGTTGTCGTCATCTCCTGCATGTCTCCTCCTCTTTCTCGAAGCACATCCGAAGCGGGCGAATGCTCGCACCACTCGTCTACCAGACCGGGAACCGCGTCTCGATCTTCCCGTTCGCGACAGCGGACAGAGGCGCCGACCAGACTCGAACTGGTGTACGAGGCTTTGCAGGCCTCTGCCTAACCACTCGGCCACGGCGCCAGACGAGGCATGGTAGCCGTCCTCCTTCCGAGCTACGGTTGGGCGGATGGGCGTGGATCTTCGCCGCCAGACCACCGAGCCTTGCCTCCGGTGCGGTGCGGCGATGGAGTGGCGACATGCCACGTGGCAGTGCCCGCGCTGCCGCTACAAGATCGGCTGCTGCGAAGGCGAGACCGGAGACTCCCGCTCAGAGCGCGCTTGACTTCGGCTGCGTGGTCGAGAAATACACCGACACCGCTCTTCACTTCGAGGTCGAGAAGCTCCCCCACCTCCTCGAGCGGAACCTCCCGCGGGGACCGCTCACTTTCGCCGACTTCGGGTGCGGGGACGGGCCGCTGTTCCGCATCCTCGCCGCCGGCGGCCATATCGGTCCTGGTCGGGCCGTCTACGCACTGGATCTCGAGCCCGCCCGTCTGGCGCGCGTCTCCGCACGCTTTCCGTGGATCGAGACCGTCATCGCATCGGTGGACCATGCGCCGGCAATCGGTGACGAGTCGCTCCAGTTCGTGTGCTCGACGATGGTCATGGAGCACGTGCCCGACGAGCGGGCATTTCTGAACGAGATCCACCGCGTGCTGCGACCGGGAGGCCGCGTGTACCTCACGACGGTCTTCAAGAAGTCGTGGGCCTGGTACTTCCGCCGTCGCGACGGCGAGACCGTGCTCGATCCGTCACACCTCCGCGAGTACACCGACATCGGGGCGTTCCGTGCGCTCCTCGTCGAGGAAGGGCGCTTCCGCATTCTGGCGCTCGAGCGCAGCCAGCTCTGGTTCCCGCTGCTCGATCCGGTCCTCTTCCGCGTCGGCGGCCGCGTTTCGGGGCTTGCTCGCCGCGCCGCGCTTCTCCGGGGCCTCCGGGCGGCCAAGGTTCCGGTTCCTGGCTACTACGCTCTCGAGGTCGTGCTCGAGCGCGCGCCCCGCGAGGTTCTAGACGAAGGGCTTGCGGACATCTCGCTGTTCGGCCGGTAGCTCTACGCCGACCTAACGCTAGGGTTGCCGCGACTTCGTACTTCGGCACGCCGGGGAAGGGGTGCCGAACACCTGCTAGTGCGTGGATCGGCTCTGCTGGTCACAGGCACCGGATAGCCGAGACCTCCCGCGCAAGCGCGGTAGCGTTCTCTCCGGAGAACGCTACCGCGCGGCCGCAAGGAGACCGCGCCATCCGAGTCCTCGTTTCCCGCGACGGGCGAACGGGAATCACGCACCGCAGCGACCATGCCCGAGAAGCAAGATCCCCAGTCTCCGTCTGACGAGACGATTCATGCCGACCTCGACGGCGAGACCACGCTCTCGGACGAGGAGTGGCCCGTCGCCGAGCACTATCGCGTCGCCGCGCCTCCGGAGACCTTCGAAGGCCGCCCGACAGCGCGCGACGAAGCGGGCGAGAGCACGGTCGTCGTGCAGCGCGCCGCGCCGGCTGACCCCCGCCCGGTCCGTCGCTTCCCGCCCGATGTCGGTCCCGGGCTGCTCATCGCCGTCGTCGCTGCCGTCCTGCTGATTCCCGTCGCGATCTGGCTCGCGACGATCGCGACGGACGACTCCGAGGCGACGCCGCCCGCAACGCAACCGACCACGCCGACCGGCACGACGACGGATACGACGCCTACCGGGCCGACGGAGACGACTCCCGCCCGTTTGCAGATTCCCCGAGTCGTCGGCGTGACGCTCGAGGAGGCGAAGCCTGTCCTCGAGAAGGCCGGCTTCCGTGTGCGGGTGACAAGGGAGGCATCCGACGAACAGGTCGGCGTCGTCCTGCGTCAGTCGCCAGCCGCCGGTGCAGAGCTCAGACGAGACGGCATCGTCCGGCTCACCGTCTCGGCCGGCACGGAGCAGGTCGAGGTGCCGCGAGTGATCGGGCTACAAGTAACCGAGGCAGCGGACGCGATACGCGCCGCTGGTCTCCAGCCCGAGCTTCGAGCCGTCCGCTCGACGAAACCCGCGGACACGGTCATCAGGCAATCGCCCGCACCCGGCTCCGAAGTCGATGCGGAGACGGTCGTCCGGCTCGACGTCGCAACCCCGCCTCCGGCGCCCGCGACCGTCGAGGTGCCGCGTCTTCTGGGCCTGACGTCCTCGGAGGCGCGGAGACAGCTTCGAGACCTCGGGCTGCGCTTCACGGTGATCGAGGTCGCCTCGGACCAGCCCGTCGGTACGGTCGTCGGACAGACGCCGCGCGCAGGGCGAGAGATCCGGAAGGCCGGGACGGTGACGCTTCGGGTCTCGTCCGGTCCCGCCGACGTTCTCGTCCCCGATGTCGTCGGACTCGACGAGCAGTCGGCACGTCAGGAGCTCGAGGCTGCGGGTTTCGAGATCCGCGTCGTCGACGTACCCACGGGCGATCCGAGCGAGGACGGTCTCGTGATCTCGCAGGATCCCCCCGGAGAGGGCAGCAGTCCCAAAGGAAGCGTCGTTACGTTGCGAATCGCCCGCTTCAGCTGACCTCTCTTGAGGTAGCCGACGTCTCAACCATCTGGTCGGGGCCGCAGTGACTCGTTTTCGAGGACGCGCTCCCTGCCCGAATCGACTTCTACGACGCCGATTACGGCTCGATCCCGTCGGTGCTCGACGCTCGACGGCGATCTTCGACCCGTCCGGTGGTGAGCGCCGACGAGAGCGACTCGCGTCTTGCTCCGGGCTCGCGGCGGCGCTGGTCGAAGTGCCCGCGCTCCTTACGCGAGAGCTATTTCTGCACCAGGAGCACCAGCGTCCTCTGTGACCTCGCGCCAAGCGCGTCCCTTGCCTCCACCGTCACGCGGTACGTTCCGATCCGACGCGGAGTTCCAGCGAGCGTCCCGAGTTTCTGGGAGAGCCGGACGCCCGACGGGAGCTTTCCGCGAACGACTCTCCATTTC
>JACCWU010000311.1 GCA_013697465.1 Actinomycetota bacterium
AAAGTCGTTCAGGACCAAAATCGCCGATCTGGGGCGCTCGGAAAAGGTCCTGCAAAACAGGCGATTCTCGCTCAGATCGGCGAAGAGCAGAACCCCGGCGCGGCTGCTTCGATCCCAGGTGCGCCCACCACTTGCTGCTGCAACCGCTGTGTACGTGCGGCCGATGGCGCGCAAGATCAGTTCGCTTCGCCGCCAGGCTCGAACGGCTGGACGCTACGGATGCGGAGACGGCGGGGGTGGTGGTAGCGGGGGCGGGGGACTACCGGGAGGCAAAGCGATCGCACGTGCTTCCCCCTTTCCGCGGAGCTTGGGTGTAGCGTCGAGGTCGTACTGGCCATAGACGATGCGAATCTGGTCGCCATCCCGATACGCGTCGATGGAATCGGTGGGAAGGTCGCCCGCGACAGCCGAGAGCACCGGCGCGATGCCGCGCTCCCACGTAATGCCGTCGAGGCTCGTTGCGTAGCCGATTGCCGAGACCCAGTCAGCGCTGCGTGCGATGTACCAGGCCCGGTACGTTCCATCGCTCTCGCGGATAGGTGCGAAGGCCATGAGGGCAGTCGAGTCCCACCCGCTCGCCGACGGAGAGAAGATCGGATTTCCAGCGTACTTCGCCCAGGTAATCCCGTCCGGACTGGTCGCGTAGCCGTAGCTTGCAGCTCCAGCTCCATTCTGACCGCGATACCACATGCGGTAGTCGTCCGCGGCGAGGCGGATGACCTTGGCATCGGCGATGAACGTCTCCTCCCAGGATCCGCCGGAGCCCCGCTCGAGCACCGGGTTGCCCTCGTACTTCGTCCAGGTGATCCCGTCGGGGCTCCAGGCGTAGCCGATCGCGCGCGGCCCGACGTTGTGCCCGCCGTGGTACCACATCTTCCAGAGCTCGGCATCCGGGTCGTAGAGCACTGAAACGGGGGAGATTTCGTCGTTCTCCCAGCCCTCCGTGCCCACGAGCACGGGATTGCCGCCGTACTTGGTCCATGTTGTGCCGTCCGTGCTCGTGGCGTAAGCCGCCCCAGTCTTGCCGGCCGCCCCAACGCCCGCATCGGCGATGGCCTCGTACCACATCCGGTAGTCGTTCGGCCCGACCTTGATCGCGCTCGAGGGGCCGGCCTTGATCGCGTCATATCCCTCGGGGCCGTTGCGAAGGATGGGATTAGCCGCACCTCGGACGAGGGAACCCGTGTCCTCCAGGTATGCCGCGGCAACCGCCCCCGCGGTCAGCAGAGAGACGATGGCGCCGATGATCACAAGCCGCAGTCGGAGCATCTGGTCGAGCTTACCCATCCGAGTCGGTCCCAAACGCGGGCCGGGTGAACGTGATCAGGCCGTGACCGCCCTGGTGGTGGCCGCCGCCGTAAACAAAAGCTTCCCGACCACCACTCGCGAGGCGCTAGCCCTCCGGCTTGCGCCAATCGTGCGCCCAGATCGGCGGCGAGTACGCCTCGCCGGGACGTCCCCCGGACGATGAGGAGCATGGTCGGCGACTCGAGCGCGACCGCCTCCCTTCGCACGCCCGGCCTCGCGTGCAGCACGTCTCCGGGCCCGAGCTCGACCGGGTCGCCGTCACAGATGAAGCGCGCACGCCCGTCGATGACCACATAGAGCTCCTCCTGCTGCTCGCCCTCCCCGAGCTCGTCGTGCGGCACGATCAGCAACTCTCCGTCGTGGGCTTCGAAGGCGTTGACGCCGAAGAAACTCGACTCCGAGGAAGACAGGTGCTTTAGGCGAGAGCCGCGGCGCTCTCTGCTCTCGTCGGGCTGTCCGCGAAGGTCGCCGCGCGCCACAGCGCGTCTTGGCCAAGAGGTGCGCGCACGGCTCCTCCGCCGGCGACCAACTCGAGCAGCCCGCGCTCCGTCTCCTCCACGTCGGCGATCGGATCTGGCCCGTCAGCGAGCAATGCCGCGACCTCTGCCGTCGTCAGCCCGTCCGGGAAACGCTCGAGCAGCGGTTCCGGCGTGTCGGGAGGCGGCGTGCGCCGAAGCGACTGGTCGAGATTGGCGAGGAGAACGTCGTACGCGAGAATCGGTTGCCAGCCGCCCGCAACGAGCCGTTGGCCAGCGCGCTCGAAGACGAGCGACGGCGCCGTGAAGCGGACGGGCCCGTCGGAGGTGGACGTCTTCTTCTGCGACTCGGCTGCGGTGCCTGCCGCCATTCGCGCTTCGGCTCGGTCGTCCTCGTACGCACGCACGACATCCTCGTCGTCGAGGCGATCGACGATCGCGTCCGCGTCGATTCCCGTCACCCGGCGAAGCGCCTCACGGATCAGCTCGTCGTCATCGAGCAGGAGCGGCGTCGTGAAGTTCGCGAGCTGCAGTGCGCGCAGGACCCGCCACTCGCTCCCCGGATCGTGCAGACGCGCGGAGACGACGGCGCGGCATCCGCGCCCTGTGGCCGCCGCACGCGGCTTCGGCACGAGGCCGAAGGGCATCCCGTAGTGGCGCCGGAACGTCACGTGCCCGAGCACGGCGCGGGACGGGTCGTACGTGCTCGCGGCGCCCTCGCTCACCTCCTCGCGCAGGCCGATCATCACGAGCCGCCAGGAGAGCTGGTCCCCGTACCGCCACTCGATCACCCGGAGCGCGGGGTTTGCCGAGTACGCCCAGGGGCACGCGGCGTCGGTGTAGAGAGTGACGTCGATCACCGTCGGTCACCGATGGTAGTGCGAACGCGTGCCCTGACACCTGGAATGACTTGCTACCCTCCGGCAGCCCGGCCGCGCTAGGTGGGGAGTCAGCGGTTCCCTGAACCCGAAATCCGCTCCATGCGGGGCCGAACGCCGTCCGAGGGACGGTTCGTCGGGATTGGGTCTGCGCACGCAGCGTTGACAGATCGGGTTCCGCGCACTGGGAGCGTCCGAACCGCGTCAGGTCCGGAAGGAAGCAGCGCTAAGGACTCCCTCTCAGGTGCCGCGGCTCCGCCCGATCCGAGCGAGCGACGCGGGTACCTCCGGTGATGCCGATCTCGACGCCGGAGCGCGTGGCCGGGCGTCTCAGTGTGTACGCGCAGGCGGCCCGGTCGGCTTGGCCGGACTCTCGTCCTCGACACGGCGCAGCCATGCTTCACGCCACCACGGATAGATGCCCCGTGGACAGAAGTAACGCCAGCTGCTGCGCTCGCCGCTGCACACCACGCCCTCTAGGACCAGGCAATCGCTCAACAGCTCGACCATCTTCCCGGTTCTGTCGTCGATGAATCGGTCGACACGCCCCTGAACGCGGTAGGTCCCGCGGCAGTGCGGTACCATCTCCACGTCGAACCAGAGCCCGCGGTTCTTTCCTCGATCGTCGAGGGTGGCCGCGATCTCGGCCTCGGACCGAACCTGGACGAGCTCACCGGGTTGAAGGTGGAGGCTCGGCGGCGTTGCAGCTACGGTCCGATTCGTCCCGAGTAGCAGGTTCGATCGGAGTCGAAGCCTCCGCAGCACCCCCCAACCTACTGCGCGGCTCAGCACCCAGGTGGCGTGAAGGGGGCCGACGTTTCCGCACGCGACCTCGCGCGCGTACTGACGCACATCGAACCCACGTAGGGGCTTCGACGCAGCTGGCGCCTCCGTCGCCTGGCAGCGATACGTCTCGACCTCCTCACCGTCGAGCTCCCGCACCACTCTGGTTCCCATCCGGGTGAGCGACTCGAGCTCGGCCAGATCGCCCTGCGGCTCGGCCGCGACCGAGTTCGGCTTCACACGGCGCAGCCACTCTTCCTTCCAGTAGAGCCGGCATTGCGCCTGGCAACCTCCGTGTGCCGCTCCGTCGCATCGCAGATCCTCCAGAAGGACCGTTCCGCGCATCCTCCGGCTGCTGAATGTCCCTCCCGCGGTATCACAGATCTTCTCGACTCGCCGCGACACCCTGAAGCGCCGCCCCACGTATTGGAGCATCTCCGGCATGAAGGGAAGCGCCTCGAAGGACCCATTCGAATCGAGGGTCGCGAGAATCTCCGCGGCGGGCCGGATCTCCACGAGATCTCCTGGCCGCAGCGGCCGGCGATGTCTCCTGATCCGCATCTCCCCGAGCTCCCTACGCATCATGCGACGAAGGTGACGCAAGATCAACGCCGGAAGTGCCGAGCTCCCAAAGGCGCACGCTCAGTCGCTTCAGCAAGTATGGTCACTGAGCCGCGATGGACCGATCGAGCACCAGTGAATCGCCATGACGGCGCTCTACCGCAAGTACCGCCCCCAGACCTTCGACGACGTGGTCGGACAGGAGGCGGTCGTGCGGACCCTGCGCAACGCGATCGAGCATGACGCGGTGCGCCAGGCCTACCTCTTCGCCGGTCCGCGCGGCACGGGCAAGACCTCGATGGCACGGATCCTCGCCAAGGCGCTCAACTGCGAAGGAGCGCCGCGCCCAACCCCAGCCCCGGACGCGACCTGCGCCGAGTGCATCGCAATCGCGAACGGAGCCTCGCTCGACGTCGTCGAGATGGACGCCGCCTCTCAGCGGGGCATCGACGACATTCGCGAGATCCGGGAGCGCGTCGTGCTCCAGCCCGTCTCGGGACGATTCAAGGTCTACATCCTCGACGAGGCTCACCAGCTCACCGATGCGGCCTGGAACGCCTTGCTCAAGCTGATCGAGGAGCCTCCTCCCCACCTCCTCTTCGTCTTCTGCACGACCGACCTCGGGAAGGTCATCCCCACGGTTCGGTCGCGTTGCCAGACCTTCGTCTTCCAGCGACCGCGGATCGCAGAGCTCGTGGCCCTCTTGCGGCGCGTGGCCGACGGTGAGGAAATCGAGGTTCCGGACGCTGCACTTTCGCTGATCGCGAGGAGTGCACGCGGATCGTTCCGAGATGCGGTGTCGACTTTGGACCAGCTCGCGGCCGCGACGGGCGATGCGATCGACGCGCAGGCGGTGCTCCAGCTCCTCGGCGCGGTGGACGAGGACTCGCTCCTCCGCCTCTGCGACATGGTCGTCGATCACGACACGGCCGGCGCCCTTGTCTTCATCGAGGAGCTCGCGGAGCAGGGGCAGGATCTGGGCCGACTCGTAACGGACCTCCTCGAGCACCTCCGGCATCTCCTCCTCGTGCAGCACATGGGGCACGTCCCCGAGTCGCTTCCCGTGACGGAGGAGACGAAGGAGCTCCTCCGCCAGCAGGCCAACCAGCTCCCCGAGCCCACCGTGCTGCGCCTGATCGACCTCTTGGCCGTAGCGGTCGAGGACATGCGCCAGGGAGGAGACCCAAGGCTCCCTCTCGAGCTCGCGATCGTCAAGGTCACGCGCCCACAGTCGGACCTGTCCCGCGAGTCGCTCGCACATCGGGTCGAGCTCCTCGAGACGCGCGTGTCCTCCGGCGGAGGACACGCGTTAGAGAAGCAACCCCAGATCAGTGCGGAGCCGGTACCGGATTCCTCCTTAACGCAAGACGAGCAGCCGCAGGGTGCTCGTCTTGCGCTGGAGCAGGTCGTCGATGCGTGGCAGAGAACCATCGTCGAAGCGGTCCGTGAGCGCTCCATTCCGGTTGCGAGCCTGCTGGCAGAGGCGACGCCGACGGAGCTCGAGGGCGACACGCTCACGCTCGCGTTTCCGGCCGGCACAGACTTTCATCGCCGTCAGGTCGCCGAGCCGAGCAACATCGGGCTGCTCCGGGAAGCGCTCTACGAAGTAACGGGCCGCAAGCTCGCGGTGGTGCTCGAGACCGGCGAAGGCAACGCCGATCAGGCGGCGGACGAGGGGCCGTTGCCCGAGAACGACTTCATCTCCACGCTCAAACAGACCTTCGACGCACGAGAGGTGACCGACGAATGAAGTTCGACATGAACAAGATGCTCCAGGAAGCGCAACGCATGCAGGACGAGCTCGCGAAGGCACAGGAGGAGGCGGCCACAGAGATCGTCGAGGCGTCCGCGGGCGGCGGCATGGTCACGGTAAAGGCGAACGGCGCCGGCGAGGTCGTCGAGATCCGCATCGATCCACGGGCGATCGACCCGGACGATCCCGAGCTCTTGGCGGACATGATCCTCGCGGCAGTGAACGAGGCGCTCCGCTCGGCACAGGGGCTCATGCAGTCGAAGATGTCCGGGATCGTCCCGGGGGACCTCGGCGGCCTCGGCGGACTCCTCCCGGGATAGACGCGCGTTTCGGTGGATTAGCGGGGCGTCCAGGACCTCTGGGGGGAACACACTCACCAACTCGGTATTTCTCTCCGGAAGTACACCCTTTCGCCATCCGAAAGGGTTGCTTTTTCCACAGAATGGCGTAGCCTGAGACGACCTGTCTAGGGGAGAGGGGACTCCCCCACAAGGGGGAGTACAGGCACACAAACTAACGAACGGAAGGCGGCCCTTTCGTGCAACCTAATACACGCACTGCTGTTGTTCTCGACAAGCACCCCCTGTGGGCTGAAGCTGTCGAGGGCGTGATGCGCCGGGTGGGCGTCGACATCGTCGGAAAGGCCACCTCAGGCGTCGAAGCGCTGTCTCTGGTCCAGCGCCTGCGACCGGATCTGCTCGTGACCGACATCGGTGCGGCGGACGGCGACAGCGCCGGCCTGACGTGCCTGCGTGAAGCGCGCCAGCACATTCCCGAGCTGCGCGGGGTAGTCCTCTCGCTCAGCGAGGACACGCAACAGATCGATGCGGCGCTCCAGGCGGGCGCGGTGGCGTACGTCCTCAAGAGCGCGCATCCGGACGACCTTGCCTCGGCGGTGCGACAGGCGTTCGCGCACTCGGTGTACTTCGCGTCTCCAACCGGGCAGTGGAACGGCGGCCTCGAGCGGCAGGCGAGCGCGTCGGCCGATCGCGCCGACCTCACGAAGCGCGAGCGCGAGATCCTCACGCTGGTCGCCGAGGGTTCCTCGAACGCCCAGCTCGCGAGGATGCTCTGGGTTACCGAGCAGACGGTGAAGTTCCACCTTTCGAACGTCTACCGCAAGCTCAACGTCTCGAATCGGACCGAGGCCGCTCGCTGGGCACAGCTCCACGGGCTTGTTCCGACCCCGGGCGCGATCGTCGCAGCGCCGGGACAGATCGCCGCAGCGTAGGTAGCTGAACGGAGGGGGCCTGTCCGTAATGGGCGGCTAGGCTCCCTCCGTGCTCAGCCCGGCGGTCGAGAACCTCGTCGTCCAGCTCGCGAAGCTGCCGGGAATTGGTCGTCGCACCGCGCAGCGCCTCGCTTTCCACCTGCTCTCCGCCCGCCTCGAGGATGCGGTCGAGCTCGCCCGAGCCATCGAGGACGTGAAGACGCGTGTTCGCTTCTGCCGGGAGTGCGGGAATCTGACCGAAGCCGAGCTCTGCGAGGTGTGCTCCGACGCGCGCCGCGATCGCTCGGTGATCTGCGTCGTCGAGCAGCCAGTGGACGTGGTCTCACTCGAGCGCACGCATGAGTACCGAGGCCTCTACCACGTCCTCGGCGGCGCTCTGTCGCCGATCGACGGCGTGGAGCCCGGGGATCTGCGCATCGGCGGGCTCCTGGGGCGCGTCGAGCACGGCGGCATCGAGGAGGTGGTGCTCGCGACCAACCCCACGATGACCGGCGAGGCGACCGCCGCCTACATCGCCGACCGCCTGCGGAGCAAAGTGCGGGTCACGCGGCTCGCGAGCGGTCTTCCGGTCGGCGGCGACCTCGAATATGCGGACGAGGTGACCCTCGGGCGCGCGCTCGCCGGTCGCCGCGAAATGTAGCCGCGAGCGTTTTTCTCGCAAATTGCGCTCTTCTTGCCGAGAGGGGTCTTGCAGGATCCCGCCTCGCTTTCTAGATTGCACCCACTGAACCGGCGGGCCTTCGGGTCAGCCGGTTCAGTTTCTTTTTGGGAGTGTTTGCCCGGACCGGTGCGTACACTGGCCGCATGCGGGCCACCGAGTTCGAGGCCGTCCCCGCGGTCGGGACGGACGTCGATCGGCCGGCGGAAGGCTCCTCACGAGACGTCGTCGTGATGAAGTTCGGGGGCACCTCGGTCGCGGATCCCGAGCGAATCCTCGCGGTCGCGCGGCGTCTTGCCGACGCCAACCATGCCGGCGTCCGCGTCGTAGCGGTGCTCTCGGCGATGGGATCGTCGACCGACGAGCTCCTCGCACTGGCCCGCGAGGTCTCCCCTCAACCGCACGAGCGTGAGCTCGACATGCTCGTCTCGGTAGGAGAGCGGATCTCGTGCGCGCTCGCGGCCATGGCGCTGATCGATCTCGGGCAGGACGCCATCTCCCTGACCGGCTCGCAGGCGGGGATCGTCACCGACACGGCCCATGGGAAGGCGAAGATCGTGGAGGTGCGCGCGCGGCGCATCCACGAGGCGCTCGACCGGGGAGCGATCGTGCTCGTCGCCGGGTTCCAGGGTGTCTCGCTGGACGCGGAGGTAACGACGCTGGGGCGCGGAGGCTCCGACACGACGGCGGTTGCTCTCGCAGCCGCCCTGGGAGCAAGCGCGTGCGAGATCTTCACCGATGTCTCAGGCGTCTACACCGCCGACCCACGGGTCGTGCCCGATGCGAGGAAGCTCGAGGTCGTGAGCTACGACGAGATGCTCGAGCTGGCCGCGTCCGGCGCACGGGTGCTCCAGCTACGCTCGGTGGAGTTCGCGCGGAATCACGGAGTCCCGCTCCACGTACGCTCGTCGTTCTCGGACGACGAGGGCACGTGGGTGACCGCCGAGGAGGACGAACGGGTGCTCGAGAAGGCGATCATCTCCGGCGTTACGCACACACTCGACGAGACTGTCTACCGAGTCGAAGGCGTCCCTCCGGCGACACTCTTCGCCGCGCTCGCGGCCGCGCACGTGAACGTCGACACGATTCTCCGAGTCGGGGACGAGATCGTGCTGTCGGCGCCGAACGAGGATCACGCGGTGGCGGCGCGCACGCTGGACGCGCTCGGGACGCGCTGGACGGTCGACGCGGAGCTGGGGAAGGTGAGCGTGGTCGGCGCTGGAATGAAGAGCCACCCCGGCGTCGCAGCGACGACGTTCGCGACGCTCGAGGCCCATGGGATCGAGCCGCTGATCGTGACGACGTCCTCCATCAAGATCGCCTGCCATGTTCGCCGCACGGAGGTCGAGCGCGCGGTCAAGGCGCTGCACGACGCTTTCGGGCTGGGCGAGGGAATCCCCAGTGGCGTCGAGCCACAGGCGGTAACACGAGGTGGCGAGTGAGTCGCGACGGGCCGCAGATCGGGGTGGTCGGCGCAACCGGCGCAGTGGGCCGCGTCACCGTGGCGCTACTGCACGAGCGCGGGTACACGAACGTGCGGGCGTTCGCGTCGTCACGATCGGCTGGATCGCGGATCGGCACGCTCGAGGTGGAGCTGGCAAGCCCGGAGACGCTTGGCGCCGGCGACCTCGACGTCTGCTTCTTCTCCGTCGGAACCTCGGCCAGCCGGGAGCTCGTCCCGGTGGCAGCCGACGCCGGTGCAGTCTGTGTGGACAAGTCGGCTGCGTACAGGCTCGACGACGGGGTACCGCTGGTCGTTCCCGAGGTCAACGGCGGGCGGGCGCTCGAGCACCGCGGAATCGTCGCCAACCCGAACTGCTGCTCTATTCCGCTCACGATGGCCCTCGCACCCTTGCGAGACGCCGCCGGCCTCCGCAGCGTGCGCGTCGCGACCTACCAGTCGGCGTCGGGCGCGGGCGCACAGGCGATCGAGCGGCTTCGGGGCGAGACGCCGGACGAGCACGACCTGCGCATGGACTGGACGCTCGACGGAGCCGAGCTCGACGAGGAGTCGAAGATTCGCGACGAGACACGAAAGATCCTCGAGCTGCCGGAGCTTCCGGTGAGCGCGACCTGCGTGCGCGTTCCCGTCCTCGTCGGCCACGCGGAGGCTGTGTGGGTCGAGACCGAGCAGCCGCTCGCGCCCGCTGACGCGGAACGAATATTGAGCAGCGCCGCAGGGCTGTGCTACGAGAGGTTCCCCACGCCCGGCAAGGCGATGGGCACCGACGAGGTGCTCGTCGGCCGGGTCCGCACGGATGCCGCGAGCGGGAACGGTCTGGCGTTCTTCCTCGCGTGCGACAACCTACGGAAGGGCGCGGCGCTCAACGCGATCCAGATAGCCGAGCTCGTCCTACCGATCCGCGCTGCTGCCTAGCCGTCAAACTGCGGCCGCCGCTCGACCAAGCGAACGACGGCCGCGGCGCGCCACACGAGTTGGCGCCCGCCACGAGCATCGGCGCTCGTTCCTCGGATACGAGCACCCAAAGGGGGGAGGCGGCGTTCCCCGCTTGGTCCCGGGGCAACGCGCCGCCTCCCCGGCCGCTTGGCAGCTAAGCCAGTGGCCGCAACGGTGTGGGTGGCGGCCCACCCTCACCGCGGGCGGGACACTAAAGCGGCGGGCGACAGAAGAAACCGGGCGAAAGTGTTGATCCCGGTCCAGGATCAGACCTACCGGGATCATGATGCGGGTCACGCCGAAGGCCCGGAGAGCGACTCTGCGGCTGCAACCTCCGCTCTCGCCCCACCCTGCGTCAGCGACCTCTCGGCCGCTTCGATCATGCGCACGACGTCGAGCCCCAGCTCCGCGGTCGCCCGAGGCTGAGAGCCGCCGCGGATCGAGCGACAGAAGTCGTCGAGCTCGAGCGACAGAGGCTCCGACACGTCGACGCGCGGCGAGACGATGTCTCCCGTCCGATAGCTGAGCCTGTACTCGCCGAAGGTTCCCGGGTCCCGCAGCGTGACGCCCGAGTCGAAGACGCGGACGGGCTCGATGCTCGTGTCGTCGTAGACGACCATCTTGCGCGAGCCGACGACGGTCGTCCGGCGCAGTTTGGAGGGCGCTAGCCATGCGAGCTCGGCGTGGGCGATGACGCCCGAGGCGTACTCGAGGTTCAGGAAGGCGACATCCGGTGTGTCGGGGATGACGCAGCCACGGCTGAGCGCGGTCACGTACGTCGGGGTCTCTCGTAGCCAGTACAGCAGGATCGAGAAGTCGTGCGGCGCGAGGTCCCAGACAACGCTGGCGTCCGACTGGTGCAGCCCGAGGTTCACCCGGCTCGTGGAGATGAAGTAGATGTCGCCGAGCTCGCCGGCGGAGATCATCTCCTGCACGGCCTGGACGGGTGGGCTGTAGAGAAACGTGTGGCCCGGAACGAGGACGAGGCCTCGTTCGCGGGCAAGGTGCGCCAGCTCCGCGGCCCCGGCGATCGAGTCCGCAAGCGGCTTCTCGACGAGCGTGTGCTTGCCCGCCGAGAGCGACGCGCGGGCGAGCTCCAGGTGCGTCCCGATCGGAGTCGCGACGACGACGGCCTCGACAGCTGGGTCCTCGAGCACGTCGTCCGTCGAGGTCGCGCCGCGGACGGACGGATACCGCCTGCGCACCTGCTCGACCGCCTCCGCGCGCTGGTCGCAGACGAGCACGAGCTCCGCCGACTCCAGCTCGAAGAGGTTCCGGACGAGGTTCGGGCCCCAATAGCCAAGCCCGATCACGGCTACGCGGACAGGATCGACGCTCAAGCTGCGCCGCGCTGGCGAAAGACCGAGAGTGGAGTTCGCGCAAGGATCTTCAGGTCGAGGCCGAGCGACCAGCCACGTGCGTAGGCGACGTCGAGATCGAGCGCTTCCGCGAAGGTCGTGCGGGCGCGGGCGGTGACCTGCCAAAGGCCAGTGATGCCAGCGGGGACGAGGAAGCGCTCGAAGTGGTGCGGCTCGAAGTACTCCGTCTCGTACGCGAGGCAAGGCCTCGGTCCGACGATCGACATCTCGCCCCGCAAGACGTTGATCAGGTTCGGGAGCTCGTCGAGGCTCGTCCTCCGGAGCCATCTCCCCGAGCGCGTGACGGCGTCTCCGCGATCGAGCTTGTAGAGCCCGCCGGCGATCGGGGCGGCCCCCTTGTCCATGATCGAGCGGATGTAGTCGCGGTGGACATCGGTATCGGTGCCGACAGCCATCGTCCGGAACTTGAGCATCGGAAACTCGCGTTCCTCCTCGCCGACTCGCATCTGACGGAAGAAGATGGGGCCTGGTGAGTCGCGCTTCACACGCCAGGCGGCAAAGGCGAACAATGGCGCTACCAGGAGCAGGAGCGCACTTGCGAGCACGACGTCGAGCGCCCGCTTGATAAGCCGCGACGACATCGAGATTCCGGCCGGCCGCAGCCCGATGAGCGGGATCCCCTCGATGGAGTGGACGTCGAGCTTCGGCGTCAAGACCTCGAACAGGCGCGGAAGCACGTCGATTTGTACATCGAGCTTGCGAAGCTCGCGCAAGAGATCTAGGAGCTGCTCGTTGGGCGTCTCGGTGAAGGCGATAACCACTCGTTCGACGCTCTCACGGCTCACCAGCTCGATGAGCTCGCGGTCGGGATAAATCGCGATTCCTGTCAGCTCGTCACGCAGCGTCTCGGCGCGCTCACCGACCAGACCGACGAGGCGGATGCCGTACTCGGGGTGCTGCACGTACTTCCGCGCCAGGAGCTGACCGACGTCTCCTGCACCGACGATCACGGCGTTCTGGACGTACGCAGAGGTCCGACGGACGAGGCTACGACCGAGGATCCGCGCGCCGGCGATGAAAGCGATCGCCAGGAGCCAGAAGAGAACCGTCTTTTCGATCGGAGGTGTGGTGATCCCGGTGATCCAGGCGCCTGCGAACAGCACCCAGACGAGCACGGTCACTAGATGGAAGACCCCGGAGACTTCGTCGGCCGTCGAGTGGTCTGTCCGCTCGTCGTCGCGGTCGTACAGGCCATAGACCTTGGCCGCGAGGACCCAGCCCGGCAGGCTGACGACGAAGATCAGGAACAAGTCTACGACCCGCCGATCGACTCCGTTGCTGAAGTCCGCCAGCACGAGCTGGGTGACGAGAAAGGCCGTGAGCAACCCCGCGACGTCCGCGGCGAGCAGGACCCTGCGAACCACCCAGCCACGCCGCCGACGCGGTTTACGAGCGCGCACGGCTGCGTGCCCGCGGTCGCGCGCGAGCGCCTTCGCCACCGACGTATCCACGGCGCGATCCACCCGCTCATCACGATAGGACGCTGGTTCCCTCACGGCCAGATCAGTATGGCGCTCGCCTCGTGGGGGCGACCCTAGCCGTTCGGGTAGGCGAACGAGCGTCATTCCTGTTCAGGCGGCCGTGGGCATCTTCGCCAGTCGTCGCAACACTGGAATGTGGGGATGGGAACGCTCGACGACGATCTGACGACTGCTGTCCGCAGCGCGTCCACGACGCCTCGCGTCGCGGGCGACTCCGTGGGCACCGCCATCCTGGGCGGCGGCCCGGCGGGGCTCACGGGCGCGTACACGCTGGGGCTTCGGGGCTCACCGGCGACCGTCTTCGAAGCGGACGGCACCGTGGGTGGCATCGCGAAGACCGTTGAGTTCGAGGGGTACCGGTTCGACCTCGGAGGGCATCGGTTCTTCACCAAGCTCAAGCAGGTCGAGCGCATGTGGGAGACGATCGTCGGTGAGGAGTTTCTCACGCGACCCCGACTCTCGCGGATCTACTACGACGGAAAGTTCTTCTCGTACCCGCTCACGTCCAAGGATGTCCTCGGGCGACTCGGGCTCTGGGAGTCGACGCTCTGTGCGCTGTCGTACCTCTGGGCGCAGCGGAGTCGAAACAAGGACGCCGAGACCTTCGAGGAATGGGTCACCGCGCGTTTCGGGCGCCGGCTGTACGACGCCTTCTTCAAGTCGTACACCGAGAAGGTCTGGGGCATTCCCGGGACGGAGATCCGGTCGCTCTGGGCTGCCCAGCGAATCAAGAACTTCTCGCTCATGCACGCAGCGCTCACGGTCCTGGGTCTGCGCCGAGACCACGTCACCACCCTGATCGAGGAGTTCCGCTATCCGCGCCTCGGTCCGGGCCAGATGTGGGAGCTGCTGCAGCAGCGGCTCGAGGAGCACCACTCGATTCCGGTGCAGTTGAACAACCGCGTCGTGCAGATCGGGCACGAGGACGGGCGGGCGCAGTCGGTCGTCGTCCGCACGAACGGACACGAGACCGAGTATCCGGTCGACCGTGTTCTCTCGACCCTCGCTCTTCAGGATCTCGTCCGCATGCTCGACCCCGCTCCCCCGCCGCATGTGCTCGAGGCGGCCTCGGAGCTCCGCTACCGCGACTTCTGCCTCG
>JACCWU010000300.1 GCA_013697465.1 Actinomycetota bacterium
CTCGAGAAGAAGGGGGCACGCTCGATATCCGCAAGACCGGAATCCGCTCGCGCGGATTCCGGTCGCGGACAAACATGGGGAAACATGGTTTCCCCCGCGACCGTGAGCCAGAGGCGAACGGTGCTCATCTGTCTATTCGATGAGGCTTCGGCCGGTGAGATGCAGGAAGACGTCCTCGAGCGTGCTTCGCCGCACGAGGACGCTCTCGGGAACGAGGCCACGCTCGTGCAACCCGTGCGCCGCCGCATCCCCGTCCTCGGTGTAGAGGAGCACGCGGTCGGGGAGCGGCTCGACGCGGGAGACGAGCCCGTCCGTCCAGTAGCCGAAATCATCGGGCGTGTTGCCGCTGAACCGCAGCTCGACGACCTCCTTGGTCGAGTAGCGGCGGATGAGGTCGAGCGGCGAGCCCTCGGCGACGATCTTGCCCTTGTCCATGACGACGAGCCGGTCGCAGAGCTGCTCCGCCTCGTCCATGTAGTGCGTGGTCAGGAGCAGCGTCACGCCGGACTGCTTCAGGCGGTAGAGGCGATCCCAGACGACGTGGCGGGCCTGCGGGTCGAGCCCGGTCGTCGGCTCGTCGAGCAGCATGACCTCCGGGTCGTTCACGAGCGAGCGCGCGATCGTAAGCCGGCGCTTCATCCCACCCGACAGCGCCTCGACCTTGTCGTTCGCCCGCTCCGTGAGCTGGACGAAGTCGAGCAGCTCGTCCACGCGCTTCCCGAGCTCCCGTCGCGGCAGTGCGAAGTAGCGCCCGTAGATGATCACGTTCTCGCGAACGGTCAGCTCCATGTCCAGGGTGTCGAGCTGGGGAACGACGCCGAGCCGGGAGCGGATGCGTACGCCGTCCTTCGCCGGATCGAGGCCGAGGACGCTGAGCGTGCCGTCGGTGACGGGCGAGACGCAGCCGATCATCCGCATGGTCGAGGTCTTCCCGGCGCCGTTCGGGCCGAGGAAGCCGAACGCCTCCCCGCGCTCGAGGTCGAAGTCGATCCCGTCGACGGCGACGAGCTCGCCGAAGCGCTTGACGAGCCCGCGGGCCTGGATCAGCGGCTGACCGTTCTGCTCGCCCACGGCGGCTAACGCTAGATGAAGCGCTCTACGAGCCGGGGCGCCGAGCCCGACGCGTTGCGTCCACGTCTCGAGCGATCTGGGCGACGAGCTCGTCCTCCGACTCGAAGACAGCCTCGTCCCGCAACCGCTCCCACAGCTCCACGAGCAGGCGGCGTCCGTAGAGGTCGCCCTCGAAGTCGAGGAGATACGGCTCGATGCGCCTCTCGGTCCCGCCGTAATGCGGGTTCGTGCCGATCGAGACCGCCGCGCGGTGACCGAGCGCAGCGCCCGCGTAAATGCCGTAATGCGGGCACGCAAGCCGAGGATCGACGGCGAGATTCGCCGTGGGGAACCCGAGCGTGCCTCCCCGCTGGTCGCCGGCGACGACGGTTCCGTCGAGCTCGAACGGGCGACCGAGCATGTCTGCGGCAGCGGCCACCTCACCCGCGAGCAGCGCTGCCCGGATCGCCGTGGAGGACACGCCCTCCACCTGTGGTGCGGCGCGAACCTCGAACTTGAGCCGCTCGAGGAGTGCGAGATCGCCCGATCGCCTCACACCGAAACGGAAGTCCGCACCCGCAACGACGACCTCGGCCCCGATCGCGCGCAGGTAGTGATCGGCGAATTCCTCGGGCGTGAGCCGCTGGAGTTCGGGAACGAACGCCGCGACGAGCGTCGTCTCAACACCCGCCTCCTCGAGCAGCTCGAGCCGGTGCTCGAGCGTCGTCAGGAGGTCGACCCGGTTCCCGAACGCGATGCGCGGATGGGGATCGAACGTGATGACCGTGGCCGCGAGCCCCGTGGCGATGACAGCATCGAGCACCGCGCGGTGGCCGCGGTGCACGCCGTCGAACGCGCCGATCGCGACGGCGCGCGGGCGCCGCTCGACCTCCTCCGGGCTGCGCGCGATCTTCACGCCAGTCTGGCCAGAGCCTCTTCAGGCGGGATGAGAGCCTCCGGATCCGCCTCGTCGACCGAGAACGGGCCGATCTCCGTCCGTCGCAGCGCCCGGCAATGCCCGCCGAGCGTCTCCGCGATCGAGCGCACGTACGTTCCGGAGGAGACCACCAAGTCGAGCCGCACCACGCCGCTGTCGTACGCCTCGAGCTCGAGCTCGTGGATCTGCATCCGGCGCACCGGCATCTCGACCGTCACCCCTCGGCGATAGAGCTTGTACGCGCGCTCGCCGTCGATCTTCACCGCCGATGCGGCGGGAATCGGCAGCTCGACGGCTCCTCGTAACCCCTCGAGCCGCTCCTCGAGCTCGCTGCGAGCCGGAGGATCGTGCTCCTCCACGATCTCGCCCTCCGTGTCTCCGGTCGAGGTGCGGGTCGTGAGGTCGATCTCGGTGACGTAGCGCTTGTCGAGGCCGACGAAGTGCGGCTGAAGGCGAGTCGCGGCACCCGAGAGGAGCAGGAGCAAGCCCGTCGCGAAGGGGTCGAGTGTGCCGGCGTGCCCGGTTCTCGCGCCCGTCCGCCGGCGCGTCGCGGCGACGATGGCGAAGGACGTAGGCCCCGGCGGCTTGTCCACGAGGAGGATTCCGCTAGGACTCAGGGCGCGAGGCGGCACGTTCGAACTCCTCGACGATGAACTGCTTGAGGTCGTCGAGGGAAAGCTCGCTCGAGAACCCCGCGGCCTGGCGATGCCCTCCCCCGTCGCTTTTCCGCGCGATCACGGACACGTCGATCTCGTCGACCGACGAGCGCAGTGAGACACGATGCGTCGGCCCGTCTCCGCGAGGGGGTTCGCGAATGAGCGCAGAGACCATCGCGCCCTCGACCGCCCGGAGGTAGTCGATGATCCCCTCCGAGTACGGCTCGGCCGCGCCAACCTCGGTGAAGTCGTTCTTGCGCAGGTGCGAGATCACGAGCCGGCCGCCCGAGTAGACCTCCGCCCGCTCGAGCGCGCGAGCGAGCAGCTTCAGCTTCGCGAACTGCACGTTCTCGTAGACGGTCTGGAAGACCTTGTGCCAGTCCGCACCCGCGTCGATCAGATCGGCGGCGAGGCGAAGCGCCTTGGAGCTCGTGTTCGCGTACTGGAAGCGCCCGGTGTCGGTGACGAGCGCGACGTAGAGGGGCTCCGCGATCTCCGGCGTGATCTTGACATCGAGCTCTCGGAAGACGTCCGCAAGGATCTCCCCCGTCGAGGATGCGTCGGCGACGATCAGGTTGACATCGCCGAAGCGCGTGTTGTCGTGGTGGTGGTCGATGTCGAGCGTGAGCGGCGCCTCCGCGAGGAGTAACGGATCGGGGCCGAGCCGCTCCTCCTTCGCGCAGTCGACCGCGACGAGAACGCGCTCGTCGTGATCCGCCGGAGGCTCCCGCCGGAGCCCGGCGAGCTCGAGGAACGTGTACTCGCCGGGGACCGGCGCCTCGCCGGACAGGAACATGACCGAGTTCTTCCCGAGCTGGCCGAGCGCGAGGTGCATCGAGAGCAGCGAGCCGAGCGCGTCGCCGTCAGGGTTCTCGTGCGAGACGACGAGGAAGCGATCGTGCTTCTTCAGGGCCGCAACGACCGCCTGCATGTCACTCGTCTGCGGCATCCGTACCTTCGGGCGCGAGCTCGTCGATGATCTGGGT
>JACCWU010000305.1 GCA_013697465.1 Actinomycetota bacterium
AAGATGAGGATCGAGATGCCGTTTCCGACGCCTCGCTTCGTGATGAGCTCGCCCATCCACATGAGGAGCGTCGTCCCAGCCGTGAGCGTGGTGACGATGAGGACGGTCTCGCCCGCGGTCGCATCGAGGATGCCCTGGTCGCGGAAGAGGAAGGCGTATCCGGTCGCCTGAGCCGCGGCGAGAATGACCGTGAGATAGCGCGTGTACTGGGTGATCTTCGCGTAACCGGCCTCGCCTTCCTTCTGGAGCTCGCCGAGCCGCGGAATGACGACCGTCAGGAGCTGGAGGATGATCGAGGCGGTGACGTACGGCATGATGCCGAGCGCGAAGAGCGAGAACTGCGAGAGCGCGCCGCCAGAGAAGAGGTTCAGCAGCCCGAGCACCGTCGCGCCCTGGCCCGAGAAGTAGTTCTCGATCGCGCTCGGGTCGACACCCGGCGCGGGGATCCACGATCCGAGCCGATAGACGGCGAGAATCATCGCGGTGAAGAGCACGCGGCGCCGGAGCTCCGGTACGCGCCATGCGTTGGCGAGCCACGAAAACACGTCTTTTAGGCTCCGTGCGGAAAGTCAGGCGCGCCGGTCACTCGGATGGCTCCTCATCCGTCTCAGCAGCAGGCTCAGCCGCCTCGTCCTCGGCGGCCTCGGTTCCTTCGGGCTCTTCGGCAGCCGGAGCCGATGCCTTGTGCTTCTTCTTTCTCTTCGGCTTCTTCTCGACCGGCTCGCCGCGGAGCCACGTGACGCTCCCTCCGGCAGCCTCGATCTTCTCGACCGCGGACTTGGAGAAGCCGTGCGCGACGACGGAGAGCGTCGTCTGGAGCTCGCCCCGTCCCAGCACCTTGACGTCGACCGAGAGCTTGCGGATGAGCCCGGCCGCCTTGAGCGTCTCCGGGGTGACTTCGGCGCCTGTCGCAAAGCGTTGCTCGAGGTCCGCCACGTTCACCGGCTGGCTGTAGGTGCGGAACGGGCCGATGGGCATCGCGTCCGCGGACGTGTTCCCACGCAGCTTGCCAAGCCGCATGTCGATCGGCATCTGGCCGCCCTCGAAGCCGGCCGGCATCTTGTGCGATCCGGCGCGCGACTTCTGTCCCTTGATCCCGCGGCCCGAATAGCGCCCCTTGCCGGAGCCGAGCCCTCGGCCCACACGCTTGCGGTCCTTGCGCGGCTGTGCCGGCTTCAGGTTCGAGAGGTTCAGCTCGTCGGTCACGCCTGATCTTTTCCTTCGACGCGGACGAGGTGACTCACGTGGCGCAGCATGCCCCGCAGCTGGGGAGAGTCCTGGTGCTCGACGGAGCGCCCGATCTTTCCAAGACCGAGCGCTCGCAGCGTGCCCTCGTGGCGGTAGGACTGCCCAACCGTGCTCCGAACCTGCGTGACCTTGACCGCGGTCACGCCGTCTCCTCCGACTCGGCGGCGGGCTCAACCTCGGCAGGCTCGCCCTCGGCAGGCTCGAGCTGGTCCGGCTCGGCCGCGGCGGAGGCGGCGCTCACTTCCTCGGCAGCGCGCTTCGCAGCCTTCGGAATCGGTAGCACCTCGGCGATCGTCTTGCCACGGAGCTGGGCGACGTCCTCGGGCCGAACCAGCCGCTGGAGTCCGTTGACGACTGCACGCGTCATGTTGATCGGGGTCGTCGTGCCCAGGCTCTTCGCCAGCACGTCGCGGATACCCGCGAGCTCGAGGACGGCGCGGACACCGCCTCCGGCGATGACGCCCGTCCCCTCGCTGGCCGGGCGCAGCACGACCCTGGCGGCGCCGAATCGGCCGAGTATCTCGTGCGTGATCGTCTGGCCGTGCTTCGGCACGCTGAAGAGGTTCTTCCTCGCGTCCTCGACCGCTTTCGAGATTGCGAGCGGGACCTCGCGGGCCTTGCCGTAGCCGAGCCCCACGCGGTCGACCTCGTCGCCGATGACGACGAGAGCGGTGAACGAGAACCTCCGGCCTCCCTTGACGACCTTGGCTACTCGGTTGATCTCGATCACGCGCTCCTTGAGCTCGCGGTTCTCGACGACATCGGTCATGCTCAAAACTGAAGCCCCCCTTCGCGGGCGCCCTCTGCGAGCGCCTTCACGCGTCCGTGGTACAGATAGCCGCCGCGGTCGAAGACGACGCGCTCGACGCCCGCCTTCTTCGCCGTCGCGGCAAGCGTCTTGCCGACCTCGCGGGCCTGCTCCGTCTTGGAGCCGGAAGCCGTACCCGCGATCGACGTCCAGCTCGCCGAGGCCACCGTACGGCCGCCGGCGTCGTCGATAAGTTGGGCGAAGATGCCGCGGTTCGAGCGAAACACGAGCAGGCGTGGACGCTCGGCCGTGCCGGAGACCTTCGCCCGCACGCGCCGGTGGCGGCGCAGACGCGCCTCGCGCTTGGTCATGACTGTCATGCTCGCTTCCCGACCTTCCTCCGAACCTGCTCGTTCACGTATCGAATGCCCTTGCCCTTGTACGGCTCGGGCGGACGGACCCTGCGGATCTCCGCAGCCGTCTGGCCGACCATTTGCTTGTCGATCCCCTTGACGACGATCTGGGTCGGCGTCGGCACGTCGAAGGTGATTCCCTGGCGCGGCTTGACGACCACGGGATGCGAGTACCCGACGGCAAGCTCGATGTCCGTTCCCTTGAGCTGTGCGCGGTAGCCGACCCCCTGGATCTCGAGCTGCTTCTCGAAGCCCTTCGTCACGCCCTCCACCATGTTCGCGATGAGCGTCCGCGTCAGGCCGTGCAGCGCGCGATCCTGGCCGCGCTCGGTCGGTCGCGTGACGACGATCTCCTCGCCGGACTTCTCGACTTGCATGCGCGCGGGCACGACCTGGCTGAGCTCGCCGAGGGGTCCGTTGACCTGCACCCGCCCGGGCGAGATGGCGACCATCACCCCGGAGGGGAGCTCGATTGGCTTTCGGCCGATCCGCGACATCGCTACCAGACGAAGGCGATCACTTCGCCGCCGACGCCGCGCTCCGCGGCTTGACGGCCGGTGATGATCCCGCTCGAGGTGGACATGATCGACGTGCCGAGCCCTCCGAGGACGCGCGGCAGCCGATCCTTGCGCGCGTAGACACGCCGTCCCGGCTTCGAGACCCGCTTGACGTCGGTGATGACCCTGCGCCGGTCCTTGGCGAACTTGAGCTCGATCACGAGCGTGCGATAGGGCAGGGGCTGATCCTTCTTGTCGTTCGCATCGATCACCCGGTAGTCCTTGATGTAACCCTCCTCCTTGAGGATGCGGGCGATGTCCTCCTTGATCCGGGAGGTCGGCATCGACGCGCTCTCGTGGAGCGCGCGATTCGCGTTGCGAATGCGCGTGAGCATGTCGGCGATGGGATCGGTTAGCACCTTGGTTCCTCCTACCAGCTGGACTTCGTCATTCCCGGGACCGCGCCCTGATGCGCGAGCTCGCGCAGGCAGATTCGGCAGAGGCCGAACTTCCGAAAGACCGCGCGCGGACGCCCGCAGCGGTTGCAGCGCGAGTAGTTGCGCACCTTGTGCTTCGCCTCTCGCTTCTGCTTGACGACGAGCGACTTCTTGGCCACTTACTCCGCCCTTCTCTCTCCGGCGAACGGCAAGCCGAGCGCGCCGAGGAGCGCGCGCCCGTGCTCGTCCGACTCGGCCGAGGTGGTGATCGCGACGTCGAGCCCGCGGATGGACGCAACCTTGTCGTAGTCGATCTCCGGGAAGATGATCTGCTCTCTGATCCCGATGGAGTAGTTCCCGCGACCGTCGAACGCTTCCGGATCGAGACCCCTGAAGTCACGGATACGGGGAAGCGCGATCGAGGCGAGCCGGTCTAGGAACTCGTACATGCGAGCGCCCCGCAAGGTGACCTTGGCGCCGACGGGCATCCCCTCGCGGAGCTTGAAGCTCGCGATCGACTTCTTCGCCCGGCGCACCTGCGCGCGCTGGCCGGCGATCACGGTGAGCTCGTCGATGGCGGCGTCGAGCGCCTTCGCGTCCGTCTTCGCCTCACCTACGCCCATGTTCAGCGTGATCTTCGTCACGCGCGGCACCTGCATGGTCGAAGAGAGCTCGAGCTCCTCCTGGAGCCGGCTGCGGATCTCCTCCTCGTACCGGTGCTTGAGGCGGGGGACATATGTTTCCGGTGTGGGCGCGGTCACAGTGCTCAACGGTCGATCTCCTGGCCGCAGCCCTCTCGCTTGCAGACGCGGACGCGAATCGTCTCGCCCTTCACGTCCTTCTCGTGGATTCCGACGCGGGTTGGAAGGCCGCAGACCGGGCAGACGACCATGACGTTCGACACGGGAATCGGCGCGGGCTTGTCGATGATGCCTCCGGGGATCACCTGAGTGCCGCCCATACGCGACGAATCCCTGATCGGCCGCGGGCGCGTGTGCCGCTTCGCGACGTTCAGGTTCTCGACGATCACCCGGCGCTCGGATGGGCGCGCCTCGATGACGCGGCCTTGCTTGCCGCGGTCCTTCCCAGCCAGGACCTGGACGAGGTCCCCTTTCTTCACTTTCATCTTGACGGACATCGGGCTTACAAGACCTCCGGAGCGAGGCTGACGATCTTCATGAAGTTCCTCTCGCGTAGCTCGCGCGCGACGGGGCCGAAGATGCGTGTCCCGCGCGGGTTCATCTGGTTGTCGATGAGGACGGCGGCGTTCTCGTCGAAGCCGATGAGCGTGCCGTCGTTCCGACTGAAGGGCTTCTTGGTGCGGACGACGACCGCCTTCACGACCTCGCCCTTCTTCACCGAGCCCTGTGGCGTTGCGGACTTCACGGTAGCAACGATGATGTCGCCGACGCGCGCATAGCGCCGGTGCGAGCCCCCGAGCACGCGGATGCACAGGAGCTCGCGCGCCCCCGTGTTGTCCGCAACCCTCAGCCGGGACTCCTGCTGGATCATCAGCGAGCGGCCTCCACGACCTTCTGCAGGCGCCAGCGCTTCATGCGCGAGAGCGGCCGAGTCTCGACGATCAGGACCACGTCGCCGACCTTCGCCTCGTTCCGCTCGTCGTGCGCGTGGAACTTCGAGGTCCGCCGGATGACCTTCTTGTATCGCGGATGCACCTTCACGGTGTCGACCCGGATGACGATCGTCTTGTCCATCGCCGCGGACACGACGGTGCCCTGGCGCTCCTGCGTGCGCCCGCGAACATGCTCCGGCTTCGGCAGGCGGGAGATCGGCTTGCGCTCTGCGGGCTTGTCGCGCTGCGGCTTCGACCGCTGTGGGCGAAGCGCACGCGGAAGACGCTTCTTCTTCTTCTTTGGCAGGGACACCGCCGCTTCCGCTGCTGCCGGCTCGGCCTCTTCCACGGGCGGAGCCTCGACAGCCGCGTCGGCTTCTGCTACCGGCTCGGCCTCAGCTGCCGGCTCGGCCTCTTCTACGGGCTGAGCCTCGGAGGCCGCCTCGGCCTCCGCTGCCGGCTCGGCTTCTGCAGCCGGCTCGGCCTCGGGCGCGGCGGCCGGTTCGTCGGCCACTTGCTCGCCCGGCTCCGGCTCGTCTACCGGGGGCTCTTCTGCCGGAGGCTCTTCTGCCGGAAGCTCCTGCGCAACCGGCTCCTCGGCGACATCCTCGAGCGCGGGCTCGCCGACGCCGGGCTCCTCGCCCCCGGGCGATCCGGCAGCCTCGGCCGTCGGATCCGGTGTCTCGAGCTCGGCCTCGTCGGCCCGAGTCTCGTCGTTCTGCTTCTGATTCTCGTCAGCCATCTAGCTCGTCGTCCCCAGTCGTTCTCGTTCGTTCTTGACGGTCAGCATTCGTGCGATCTCCCGCTTCGCATGACGCAACCGGGCGCTGTTCTCGAGCACGCCCGTCGCGGTCTGGAAATGCAGGTTGAAGAGCTCCTGCCGGGTCTCGGCCATCCTCCGGTCGAGCTCGTCGTCGGTAAGCTCACGTATCTCCCTAGACCTCAAAGAGATCAGCCTCTCTCTTCACGAACTTCGTCTTGATCGGCAGCTTCTGGCCCGCCAGGCGGAGAGCCTCCTTCGCGAGCGGCTCGGGAACGCCGGCCAGCTCGAACATCACGCGCCCGCGCTTCACCACCGCGACCCAGCCTTCGGGAGAGCCCTTGCCCGAGCCCATCCGGGTCTCGGCGGGCTTCTTCGTGAAGGGCTTGTCCGGGAAGAGGTTGATCCAGACCTTCCCGGTACGGCGGATCCTGCGGGTCGCAGCGATTCGGGCCGCCTCGATCTGGCGATTCGAGATCCAACCCGACTCGAGCGCCTTGAGCCCGTAGTCGCCGAACTGCACCGTGGTCTGGCCCTTCGAGATTCCGGCGCGTCGGCCGCGATGATGGCGGCGGAACTTCGTCTTGCGCGGCATCAACATCAGGCTTCGTCCTTACTTGTAGAAGTGGTGGCGTCAGGAGGCGTCTCGCCGGTGGCCTGCTCCGGAGCGGCTTGCGCCTCCGGCTCGACGGGAGGTGCCTGGCTCTCGCTCCCGGCCGCAGTCGACTGAACGTCGGTCGCGGGAGCCTCAGGCTCTGCGACGGTCTGCTCGCCCGGTGCACGGCGCGGCCCACGTCCTCCACCTGGACGCTGCCCGCCCCTCCGCTTCCGCGGCACGATTCCGAGACCTTCGCGGTCGACCGCGCGCCCGCCCCGCTCTCGAGAAGCGCCAAGCCCCTCGGCAGATGCGCCACGGCGGCGTCTCGCTTGATCCTGGTCGCCCAACCGCGAGTCTTTCACGCCGGCGCCTTCATAGCCCTCGGGCATGATCTCGCCCTTGTTGACCCAGACCTTGACCCCGATGATCCCGAACGTCGTCTTCGCCTCGGCGAGGCCGTAGTCGATGTCCGCTCGGATCGTGTGCAGAGGTACGCGCCCCTCCGAGTACATCTCACGGCGGCTCATCTCACCCCCGCCGAGGCGGCCGGCGGCAGTGATCTTTATTCCCTGAGCGCCCGAGCGCATCGCCGAGGCCAGCGAGCGCTTCATCGCGCGGCGGAAGCTGACGCGGTTCTGGAGCTGCTCGGCGATCGACTGCGCGACGAGCTTCGCGTCGAGCTCCGGCCGCTTGATCTCGTTGATGTTGATGTGGACGTTCTTCTTGGTGATCGCGTGCAG
>JACCWU010000316.1 GCA_013697465.1 Actinomycetota bacterium
TCGCACTGGTCGAGGACGCCTGCCAGGCGCACGGCGCGGAGCGCGACGGCATCGTCGCCGGCTCCGGTGGGCTTGCAGCGGCGTTCAGCTTCTACGCGAGCAAGAACCTCGGCGCGATGGGCGACGCGGGCGCGCTCGTCACGTCGGATGCGGGCATCGCCGACGCGGTGCGCGCGCTCCGCGAGCACGGGCAGCGCCGCAAGTACGAGCACGACGTGGAGGGCTGGACGGCACGTCTCGACACGATCCAGGCGATCGTCCTCCGTCTCAAGCTCCCGCTCCTCGCGGAGTGGAACGAGCAGAGACGCCACGCAGCGGCGTCGTACGCGGAGATGCTCGCCGGCGTGGGGGATCTCGAGCTGCCGCCGGTCCCGCGGGGGAGCTCACCCGTGTGGCACCTCTACGTCGTTCGCACGGCCGCGCCGCAGGGTCTCGGTGAGTTCCTCGCAGACGAGGGGATTGCGAGCGGGCGCCACTACCCGATCCCAGTTCACCTCACGCGGGCATACGAGCATCTCGGGTATCGCGAAGGCACGTTCCCAGTGGCCGAGGCGGTCGCCCGGGAGTGTCTCTCGCTCCCCATCTTCCCTGGCATCACCGAGGGCCAGATCGCCGCCGTCGTGGAGGGCGTTCGGGGCTATTTTGCACGTGGCGCCTAGTCCGGCCAACGAGGCACAGTGCCGGATCATCGACGACGTCGAGTTCGGCGAGAACGTCTTCGTGAGCCCCTTCGTGAACCTCTACGGCTGCACGGTGGGTGACGGGAGCCGCATCGGGCCGTTCGTCGAGATCCAGCGCGGCGCCACGATCGGCGCCCGCTGCAAGGTGCAGAGCCACACGTTCGTCTGCGAGGCCACGATCGAAGACGAGGTCTTCGTCGGTCACGGCGTCATCTTCGTCAACGACAAGTACCCCCGCGCGGCGACGACCGACGGCCAGTTGCAGGGGGCACAGGACTGGCAGCTGCTCGACACGGTCGTCCAGCGCGGAGCCTCCGTGGGCTCGGGCGCTCTCATACTCGGAGGCATCCGCATTGGCGCGGGAGCGACCGTGGGCGCGGGTGCCGTGGTGACTCGCGACGTCGCGTCGGATGCGGTCGTGGCCGGCGTACCGGCTCGGTCGACGGCCTGGCGCTCAGGTCAAGCCTGAGACGCCCATCACCACGCGGGCCTCTCCCGCTGCAGGGCCCGAGATGCGCCACAGCGCTCCGGAAGGCTCGAGCTTCGAGGCCGCCCGGCGACGCCACCAGTCTGCCACGTCTCGTGGCAGCGCGAGCCATGCGGAGGAATCGCCGCCAACATGAGCGACGAACCGTTCGTACTCCGCGAGTCTGATCGGATCGAGCAGGTAGTCCGGATGGGTCAGAAGGAGAGCCATGCCGCCTCGCTCGCGGACGAAGCTCGCTTTCTCGAACCAGACCCGGCCGTCCTCCTCGTCGAGGAGCTCGAAGAGGGTGTGATCCATCGGCAGCGTGATCGGCAGCTCCACGAGTCCCCCGAGGAAGAACGGAAGCAGCGAACACGAGCCGCCCGACTGCGGCTCGTAGCGGGCGACGTCGGCATAGGACGAGTCGTGGGCGAACCCGAGCTGCTGCATCCGCTCCCAGGAACGGTGCGTGGCGGGTGCCCTGAACCCAACTGCGCCCCAGCTCTCGCCATATGCCCGCATCGCGGACAGCCGCCGCTCGAACTCGCCCTCGGCCAGGTCGCGCCCGTCGTGGCGAAGTCCGTGAACCCCTATCTCGAAACCGCCCTCGGCCAACGACCTCACGAGTCCAGGCTCGACGGTGTAGTCCCGCTCGGGGACGAAGTACCACGCCGAGCGCACGCCGAGCCGACGCTCGAGCGCAACCATGTGCCCGACGTGGCGGTAGCCAGCCTCACGCTCGACGTCGTGGGTAAGCACGACCGCCCACTCGTGTGGCGTCGGCCATGGCGCTATCCACGGGAGCGGTGCTGCAAGAACGCCTTCGACCAGCCGGAGAAGATAGCCGTAGAAGTCGTGCAGTGCCGGCTCGGCGGGCCACGACGGAAATGGCGCGCGCTCTTGAATGCGTGCGAAGCGTCGCCGCATGTCGATCTGCACGGCACGAGGCAATGCAGGGCGCAGGCGGTAGTAGAGCTTTCGCGCGAGCGCTGTAGCGCCCCGGGCCACGGCACCGTCTGCATCCACGTACTCCTCTCGGAGGAAAGCCCGGACGACCGCGTTCGGGTCGAAGGGCAGAAGGGCGCTGCCGTCCGAGTCGCTCCAGACGTGCGCCACCACCTCGCCGGCCGAGTCGGTGACCGGATCGGTCGGCCGCCAGTTCCGCCCCGAGGCGTCAAGTCCTCGGCGAACCGCGGCGTCCGTGGCTACGGCCGCAAATAGCGGCATCTCCGCGACCCGATGCCAGCGACGCACGGTCGACGAGCCCGGTGCGACCCAGAGAAGCTCGGCTCCGCGCAGTGAGGCGAGCCTTCCGCTGACCCCGAGGGGCGGCTCGCCCTCCACTGCGTAGGGGACGCGAAACGTCTCGAGGACGTCGAGCTGGGCGGTCGCCGCGAGCGTCATCCCGCGTAGCGGTAGAGCGTTTCGCCGACCGCGCGACACACCCAGCGCGGCGAGTGTCGGATGGTGGCCGACAACACCGACTCGAGAGCGCGCGATCCGTGCACCGTGCGGGCATCGCCGAACGTCGTGTACACGAGTGGCCGCTCGTCCGTCCCCCACCCCGCCTTGAACGCTCGCAAGCCGTCGTTCCCGGGGTCTGTTCGTCCGAAGTCGAGCTCAACCATGCCAGATGCGCAGGCACGACGGATTGCCTCCCAGAAGATCGCGTGGTTGGGCCGCGCCCATAGGACCTCGGGATCGGACGCTCCAAACTTGTAGACGACGGTCTGTCCCCACGTGAGAAACACGGCTGCGGCAGCGACGTGTCTTCCGACCTCGGCAATGAGCACCGTCCCGAGGCCGCGAGCGATGATCCGCTCCCAGAGGAGCGAGAAGAATCGTCGTGGCTGGATCGGGACCCCCTGCCGACTCCTCGTGAGCAGGTGGAGAGCGTAGAAGGTCTCCAGAAGGTCGTCCTCGTGCTCTGCCTCTCGAACGGTGACGCCTTCGCGCGCAGCACGTGCAATGTTGCGGCGCACCTGAGACTTCGAGAACGTCTCGAGAAGCGCCTCCGAATCGGGTCGGAGCCGGAGGACGTGCGTGAACCCCCGCACCGATGCGGAACCGTTTGGAGTGGGCGCACGCACCTCGACGGACCCGATGCGCGCCTCGCGACGCGCATCGTCCAAGGATGCCGTCAAATCGCCGATCAGCTCGGGCGGTCCGAGCGGCGCGAGAGCGTCTGTGAACGGGAGGGCGACCCACTTCTTCTTTCGACTCAGGCTACGCACCTCTGCGACCGGCACGCCTGCCTCGATGCCGTCACTTCCTGCGAGGACGAATGCGAAGGTTCGAAAGCCGTAGCAGTCCGCGAGCAGACCAGCCCAGCCCGGATTGTGGAAAGGCGTTGCCGCGGGTCGGGACTCGACGAACGCGGACCACCCAGGATCCCCGACCTCCACCATGCGCCCGCGTGACATCGACGAAGGATAGAGCGACGTCGCGCACGCGACCCGTCCCGTGGGCGAGACCAGGGCTCCTGGGAGCGGATTCGCGCCGCCCCACGCGCGGAC
>JACCWU010000327.1 GCA_013697465.1 Actinomycetota bacterium
CCCACAACCCATCCGGCACATCCCACGGCCTCGTCGTAGCCATCGGCATCCCCTTCAGGTTGAAGACAGATACCGACGCGGTTCACCGCGAACAGCCATCACCCTTCATTTTGATTCGAGTTCTAAGAGCCGTCAGGTCATGGGGACGCAGGCGCTGGACGGTGAGGGTGCCCCCTGGGACTTGCTGTGGTGGTGCTTACCTGAACACCGTACGCTGCGGCGGATGATGGCCTATGTGGCGACCGTCGGAGACGTGCTCTGGGCGTTGTTTGGATTCGGGCTCATCGCTCTCTTCCTGTGGTGGCTCGGAAGCCAGCTGACCAAGCTCGTCGCGTGGTGGCGCGAGCAACGCGGCGGCTCTCGGAAGGCGACAGGAGACGCCGGGGCGGCGCCGCCCATCCCTGGTGGTCGAGACCTGACCGACAACGCTCGCGCCGTACTCCAGTCGGTGAGGGATCGCGTCGCGGCCCGCTTCGCGGAGAGCTTCTTCGAGAATCGCCGCAGCCTGCAGCAAGACAAGGTGTTCGCGGCCTCGGTCGACCAGGTGCGCGCCCTCGCGCTGCCCACCGAGATGCTCGTCTCGCTCGCCGCGGGCTACGACCACTGGATCACACGCGTGGTGCTTCCGGTGCTCTCGGAGCGGGACGACATCCCCGACCGCTGGCTGCTGATGGCGATCCGGAGGCTTCCGCCTGCGCCTTGGGATCTCGCCGGTCTCTACGTGCTCTCGCTCGAGAAGGCACCGGGCGAGGTGATCGGGAACGTCCTCGCGAAAACGGAGGACGTTCGTGGTGACGATGTCGTCGCGTTGATCGCGGCCCGCGTCGAGTTGGGGCGCGAGGTGGTCGACGCCGAGCTGATGCGAAGGCACGTGCCGATCACGGCTGCCGAGCAGATCCAGACGCTGCTCGAGACATACGAGCTCCCGGAGAGCGTACGGAACACGTTCGCCGAGTGGCTCGAGAGCGCCCTCGACTTCGGCGAAGCCGGCCGGTACGTGAAGCTGCGGACGCGACCCTTCGGTGACGGCCCCGTGTTGGTCGAGGGTCGCCGCGCCGAAGTCGCGGACGAGCTCGTGGCGGCGTTGCAGGAGTCACCGCCGCGCTCGGCGATCCTGGTGGGCGAGCACGGAGTCGGTAAGTCCGCCCTCGTCGGGGAAGCGCTCGAACGCCTTCCCGACGGATGGATCGTGTTCGAAGCCGGCGCGACCCAGATCAACGCGGACGCGATGTACGTCGGGCAGCTCGAAGGTCGGATCGAGGATCTCGTGCAGCGTCTACACGGGCGAAGTGCCGTGTGGCTGTTCCCGGCCTTCGAGGAAGCGCTCTATGCGGGTACCTACTCGAACCATCCGACGGGAATGCTCGACGCTCTGCTCCCGCACATCGAGGCGGGAACGATCCGGATCGTCGCCGAGATCACGCCGGCGAACTGGGAGCTGCTCGTCGCCAAGCGACCGCGCGTGCAGTCCGCTCTCAGGGCGCTCAGACTCGTCCCGTTGTCCGACGCCGAGACCGTTCGAATCCTCTCGCATGCTCTTGCGAACGACGGCCACGACATCTCCACCGACGAGGCGGTCTTGCAGGAGACCTTTGAGCTCGCGCAGCAGTTTCTGCCCGGAGTCGCGCAACCCGGTGGGGCGATGCGGCTGCTCGAGGCAACCGTCGACGCGGCGCTCGAGAGTGAAGCGACAGCCTTCGACACCGGGGACGTGCTCGCGTCGCTCGCGGTGCTCTCGGGGCTGCCACTGGCGCTGCTCGACCCGAAGCGGCCTCTCGACCTCGACGAGGTGCGCGGGTTCTTCAACGAGCGCGTGCTCGGTCAGGAGCACGCTGTAGGCGCCATCGTCGACCGGATCGCGCTCGTCAAGGCCGGGCTGACCGACCCGACGAGGCCGCTAGGCGTCTTCCTGTTCGTCGGGCCGACGGGCACGGGGAAGACCGAGCTCGCGAAGACCCTCGCGCAGTTCATGTTCGGCTCGGCATCGAGACTCGTGCGGCTCGACATGAGCGAGTTCCAAACTCCGGAGTCGCTCGAGCGCTTGCTGACAGACTCGAGCCTGGACGAGACCGGCGCGGCGCTGATCGCGTCCGTGCGCAGAGATCCGTTCTCGGTCGTTCTGCTGGATGAGTTCGAGAAGGCATCGCCGCCTGTGTGGGACCTCTTCCTGCAGGTCTTCGACGACGGCCGGCTCACCGACCGCGCAGGACGCACGACCGACTTCCGGCGCTGCATCATCGTCCTCACCTCGAACGTCGGCTCGGCGCTCCAATACGGACCCACCCTCGGTTTCTCGACGGATGAGCCGGGGTTCCATGCGAGTGACGTCGAGCGCGCCCTCAGACGCGCCTTCCGTCCGGAGTTCCTGAACCGGATCGACAAGATCCTCACCTTCCAGCCTTTCGGAAGGGAGCAGATGCGCGCGCTGCTCGACAAGGAGCTCGAAGAGGTGGTACGCCGGCGAGGAATCCGCGGGAAGCCGTGGGCGATGGAGCTGGACGAGAGCGCTATCTCCTTCCTGCTCGACGCTGGGTTCAGTCCGACGCTCGGCGCGCGACCGCTGAAGCGGGCCGTCGAGGAGCATCTCCTCACGCCACTCGCTCGTACGATCGTCGACGCCGACGCGCCCGAGGGGGACCAGTTCTTGTTCGTGACCGCCCCACATGGGGCGATCGAGGTGCACTTCGTAGGGCTCGACGAGGAGCAGACCGGCGTCTCCGCGCAGGACGCCCCGCCCGAGGCCGAAGACCCTGTGGCCGACGCGGCGGATGTGCGCTCGCTCCTCCGTAACGGCCGCGCCGACCCGGACGCGCAACGAATTCTCCTGTCTCAGCTCTCCGAAATCGAGACCCGAGTGGTGAACGAGGTCGTCGAGCGGAAGCACCGGGCGCTCGATCTCGTCTCCTCACCGGCGTTCTGGGAGGACGACGGCCGCTACCACGTGCTGGCCGAGGTCGAGTATCTCGACCGTCTGGAGGCTGCGTGCCGCACAGCTTCGAAGCTCGGCGGCCGTCTTCGACGTCGTCTTGAGGGTACGAGCGCCGAAGCCGGCGCCGATGCGAACGGCTCGCGGGATGCCGAGCTCTTCAACCTCCTGGGATTTCGCATCTACTCGCTCGGGCGGGCGCTCGAGGGTCTCGATGTGGGAGCGCCGTTCGAGCTCTTCCTGCGCTTGAGAGTGGTCGGCGACCAGGCGCATCCGCCAGAGACCGAGCTGCTCTTTCTGGAGCAGCTCGTCGAGATGTACCTCGGGTGGGCGAAGGGACGCGGGATGCAGGTCGAGGTCATCGACCGGTTAGGGGATCAGGTCTTGCTCCATGCGGGCGGGCTCGGCGCGGGTCTGATCCTCCAGCCCGAAGCCGGCCTCCACATCCTCGAGCTCCCGGGCGGCGACGGTCGTCACGAGCGTTCGCTCGAGCGCGTGACCGTCGCCGTCCAGGTCGCCGAGTGCGAGCCAGGGGAGCGCATCACCGAGAGCGCGCTCCGCGAGCAGGCGCGGCAGGCCTTTGGAAAGGCGGAGGCTCGCGCCCAGGTTGTCCGTCGTTACCGAGAGGGCCCGAGCGCGCTCGTTCGCGACGCTGCACGCGGGTACCGCACAGGCAGGCTCGACACCGTGCTCGCGGGCGGTTTCGACCTGTTCGCCGGCGAAAGCTGACCGCTCGGAGGGCCCCAAGGCTCAGAGCGGCTTGCGGTACGTCGTCCAGGTGCCGACGACCTCGTAGCCGAGCCCGGCGTACAGATCGAAGGCGCCGTTCGGGTTCTCGGTGTGCACGCCGAGCGCGACGTCGGTCATCCCACGCGCCGCGAGCTCCCGGATGCTCTCGACGATCAGCGCTTTCGCGAGACCGCGACGCCGCCAGCGGCGCGCGGTCGAGATGAACTCGGTCCAACCCCGCCGGAGACCGTGCTCGGCGTTCTGCGCCGAGTCGATGAACGACCGCACCTGGCCGGCGACACCTTCGTCGTCCCAGGCGATCTTCCACAGCGTCAGGTCGTTGTGGGGGAACGCGAGAAAGTGTGCGTACGAAGCCTCCGTCGGCTCGACGTATCCCCAGTGATCGCGGAAGGCCTCGACGTCGGCCTCCCAGATCGTGCGCAGCTGGTCCTCGCTGACGGCTCGTATCTCGACACCGTCGGGGAGCGGATGATCGGGAAGATTGTCGACGGACGGCCGCACCATCTCGGCCGCGTACGTGGACGGTTCGAAGCCGGCGCCGCGGATGAGCTTCGTGCCGGACGTGTTGCGATCATTGATGTGCACCTGGAACAGCTTGTCCGGAGCGTCGTGCCCCGCCGCAATCTCGCGGAGGCGGGCCTCGTTCCAGGCAAAGAGCGCCGAGCCTATACCGCGGCCGCCGACAGCCGGGTCGACGAAGCACACCTGTCCGTAGACGCGTGGACCGTCGGGTTCCTGATCCCACCAGACGCGGCCGTAGCCGATGGGCCGCCCGTCGACCTCGGCGACGAGGAGATCACGCTCGGGGTCGCAGCGCTCCAGGTGTTCGTACCCGGCGGCGATGCTCTCCGCGGTCTCGACGCGATCGCTCCCTTCGCCCTTGGCGAAGGCGTTGATGATGCGAGCGAAGTCCGGGTAGTCGGGCGCGCCGCGGAACGGCCGAAAGTCGACGCCATCGAGTTGCGGTCGGGCGGGCATGGGCTCATTCTCCGTATTGGTCATCGCTCACGCAGTGTCGCCCGACGCTCCTTGGCAAGGTGTCCGGCGAGCAAGGCGGTCGACGCCGCCGGGGCCCCGAGTTCAGCGGACCGAAGCTCGGTGCTACACGAGCCCCTGAGCTTTCCACTTGCGGTAGATCTGCCTTGCCTTGGCGTCGAACGCCTTGACCGCATCGGCAGGGCTCGTCTTCCCCTGCGCGACCTGGGCGAACATCTGCGGGATCATGAAGCTTTGGAAGATCTCGTCGATCACTGCGTTCGAGTGACCCGGGTGGCCCGGGTTCGTCGTGTACTTCTCGGCGATCGTCGTCAGGATCGTGTACTTCCCCTTCGGCTTGTGCGTGTCCTGCGCTGCCAGCTTGCGGATGGTCTTGAACCCGCCCTTGATCGCTCCCGTCCACGGCGGGAAGTTGTAGAACTCGCTGCGAACGAAGTGCGGCCGGTAGTTGAGCTGTTGGTCGATGACGTACTTCCTTGCCGCTTCCCTGTTCTTCGCGAACTTCCAGATGACGTAGACGCCCATGACGTGCTCGTTCCCCAGGCGCATCACGCCGCGTGGGATTGACGCGAGCCAGGTGTCGTCGGCGAGAGCCTGGTTGCTGCCCTTCTCTGCGGAGCGCACGATCGAGATCGCGTTCAGCGCCACCGAGAGCCGGCCGGCGAGGAAGGCCTGGTTGTTGGATGCTGCGGTCCAGGCGAACACCTCGTCGGTCATACCGTTCGCCTCGTTCGTCGCTCGCCTCGAGCGAGAGACACAAGCCCGGGAGCGGCAGTCGCTCGAACTCGAGGTGGACGTCACGCGCCTGCACTTCTTCGACCCCGACACGGGTCTCGGCACCTACGACCAGGCGTAGCCGGCCGTCTCGCCGTATCGAGACCGCATCGCACTGCCAGGAGAGACGGTGAGCTAGACAGCGCGACTGCTCGGTGAGACACTCGCAGTGGCACGGCGGCGACCTGGGGAGATGCGCTGAGCGGATCAGGACCTATGGGTAGATCGCGTCTGACGCTCGTGTCGGCCCTCGTCCTCGTATCAGCGGTAGCCTCGCGAGGTACGGAGCCTTCGGGGGCCGGGACAGTTCCTGCAGCGACGAACGGAAGCGGGGCTGCGAACGCGAACTCGCAGACGTTCGTCGACTTTGCAGGCGACAACCGCGGCGGCTCGCCTGACATCACGACGGTCCAGGTCTCGAACGACGACGCTGGGATCCTCGAGTTCAGGATCACGGTCCCCAACCGCACGGA
>JACCWU010000339.1 GCA_013697465.1 Actinomycetota bacterium
CTACTCGCCCGCGCTCTGGCGGATGGGGCACTACGAGCTCGGCACGACGACGGGCGCGCTCGGCCGGGTCGCGATCACGTACGCCGACGAGCTGGCGTCAGCCGTCTAGGCTCCGAGCTCGGCAAGCAAAGCCGAGAGCGCCGGGCTTGGCGGGGAGCCCTCGTCCGGCGGGCCCGCGTGTCTGTGTAGCTCGCCGCCGACGATCTCGTAGTGCCCGATCGCGCTGATCGGAGGTGAGTACACATGGATCGTCACGGCACCGCGGTCGTGTTCCATGCGATGGATCCCCGTTCCGGGGAACGAGAACGAATCGCCGGCGGCGTACTCGCGGAGGCGCCGCTCTCCGCCGACGACGAGCGCCTCGTTGCGAGCACGGCCCTCGAGCACGTGGACACCGACACACGAGCCGCTGTGGTCGTGGAAGCCCGTGTCCCGAGGCTCCCACCACTGGTTGAGCCAGGCCTCGGAGTGCGCATTGCGCCAGAGGGGCTCGAAGGAGCCTTCTCCCGTCCGGTCGAGCGAGGAGAGGTCGACGAGCGCCGCCGCCTCTCGAGCCACTGCGGCGCACTCCTCCGGGGACAGGTCGCCGTCGCGGGCCGCGAGCTCCTCGAAACGGGCGGTCTCGACCACCGCTCCATTCTGGACTGCGCCGTACGATCGTGCAGGAGGGGCCGGTTATCGTCCTGCCACTCGCTCCGGTTCGAGCGCGCGGCAGGACGGCGCAGCTGTCGAAACTCACTCGCCGCGCGATCGCGGCGGGCAGTCCTGCCTGGATCAGCCTTGAACCACCGGGTAGATCTCGTCGGCCACGAGCCCGTGTGCCTCGCGGTGTACTGCGTGTGCCGTCTCCGCATCTGGCGCATCCACCAAGCAGAAGACCTTGCCCGCTTCGGGATCGGCCCAGTAGTTGATGTACCGCACCCCGAATCGCTCTTGGATCTCGACGTCGGCTTGGTGCGCCTTTGCGACGTCGTCCGCGGTTGCGCCTTCCGGCAACGTGTTGTGAACGTCCATGAACAGCGGCATGCCGCCTCCTTTCGCTGGCTTCTGACCTCGAGATCGTAAGAAGCCGGGTGTTCCCGAACCGTTCCCAGCTTGGGCTTTGCCGAGGCGTCGCACCGCACTATCGTGTTCTGCAGTAGATGGCAGAAGCGTGCGGCATCGATCTCCTCGGTCGCTTCCGGGTCTCGATCGACGGACGAGTGATATCTCCCGATGCGTGGCGCAATCGGCGGGCTGCGGACGTGGTCAAGCTGCTCGCGCTGGCGCCACGACATCGGCTCCACCGCGAACAGGTGATGGAGTCGCTGTGGCCGACGCTCGACCCCGACGCAGCTGCCTCGAACCTCCGGAAGGCTGTGCACTTCGCGCGCCGAGCGATGGAGGCGGATGATGCGATCCACACGAGCGGGCGGGAGCTTGCGCTGTGGCAGAACGGACCGCTCGAGGTGGATGTGGACCGGTTCGACGAGGCGGTGGACGCGGCGCTCTCGAGCGGGCTGAGAGCGGATGCTGCCGCTGCCGCCGAGCTGTACGGCGGTGAGCTTCTCCCCGCAGATCGCTTCGAGCCATGGTCCGAAGAGCCCCGCACGCGACTAGATCGGCGTCACCTCCGGATGCTGAAGCTGGCGGAGGAGTGGCAGCGAGTCATCGATCTCGACGTTGCGGATGAGGAAGCCCACCGAGCACTCATGCAAGCGGATTTCGACTCCGGACGGCGAACGGAGGCGATCCGCCAATTCGAGATCTTGCGCCGCGCGCTCAGGGACGAGCTCGGCGTGACCCCGGATCCTGCAACAGTTTCGCTCTACGAGAAGGTCCTCGGCATGGAAGGGCCGGAGCCTCCCACACCGACCGAGCGTGCACAGGCGCTGCTCGCATGGGGGCTTATCCATTGGAACAGAAAGGATCTGGATGACGCCGAGACTCGTGCCCGCGAGGCGCGGACGCTGGCGCTCATAGCTGGTCTGGGCCACGAGCTCGGCGAAGCGAGCACGCTACTCGCCTTGATCGCGTTTGCGCGCGGCACCTGGCACGACGTGTTCCGGGAGGAGTTCGGCGCCTCGATGCAACAAGGCGATTCCCTCGCCATGGCGGTGTACGACGCGCACCTCTGCTTTGCCGAGTACTACATGTACGGACCTGAGGGTCCGGATGGCGCAGAGGCGTACGCGCGGGAGCTCCTGTCTATCGCCTCCCGGGCTGCGTCAGTCCCGGGAGAGGCGCTGTCTCGCCTGCTGCTCGGGGAGATTCTTCTGTCCAGGGGGCGCGTCAAAGCCGCCGAGACCGAGCTCGAGCAGGCGATGGCTCTCTACGCTTCGGCCGGTGTCTTCTCGGGGCAGTCCATCTCTCTCGAGCGTATGGCAGAAATGGAGCTGCTCCGCGGCCGGCGAGAGCAGGCCTTGCGGCTCGTGGAGAAGGCGCGTCCCTTCGCGGAGCGATCAGGCATCCCCACTCACCTCGTCGTGCGCGTCTTCGGGGTACTCGTTGCCGCAACCGAGCATGCCGGCGAAGCTCTCGCGATCGTGGAGGAAGCCGAACGGAGGCTCGCGCAGGTACGGGTTTGCGAGCCATGCTCGATGGGCTTCCTCGTGTCGGCAGCGATTGCGAGTGCGAGGGCCGGTGATCTCGACCGGGCGCGGCGATACGTTGCCGACGCCGAGCGGATCTCCTTGATGTGGCAAGGAGGGCCGTGGGTGGCCGCTGTTTGGGAGGCGCGCGGCGTGCTGCGGGAGGCCGAAGGCGATGCGACGCAAGCTGCCGCGTTTTTCCGTGAGGCTGCGGACGGCTTCGCGGCGGCGGATCGCCCCCTCGACGAGGCCCGCTGCCGTTCCCGCAGCGTTGCGGTCGCACCTGGCGCGCGTAGTAACGCCGACTCCACCGCCGGCGGCGTCTGAACGCACCGGTGAAGTCCTCCGAGCCGCCTCGGCCAGAGATCGTGCTTGCGTGAGCCGCATCGCCCTCGTCGAGGCCTGGCCAGCGAACGTGCCGCTCGTCGCGCCGTACCTGATGGCCCCGGGTGAGGTGCCCGGCATCAGTCGCACCGTCGTGAAGGTGACGACGGAGGACGGGATCGTGGGGATCGGAGAGAGCGCTTCAGCTGCCGACGCCTCGATGCTCGCCGGCGAGCTCGGACAGCTCTTCGTCGGCCGCGACGCCGGTGACGTGCTCGCGGAGCTCGGCAGGGTCGAAACTGCCGAGCCGCGCCACCGGGCGGACGCGAAAGTGCTCATCCGAAACCCTCTTGCCGGGGTCGAGATCGCGCTCTGGGACGTGCGCGCGCGTGAGGCAAGTGTGGCTCTCCACGAGCTCCTGGGGCGACTCTGCCGAACTGAGGTCGCGTTCACGGAGTACTTCGCCTACCGGAAGGGTCTGGAGGAGTCGCCTTCCGCCGTCGCTGCGTACTGCGCACGGATGGCGGAGGAGCACGGATCGCCCGCGTTCGAGGGCAAGGTCGCCGTTCGGCCGGTCGAAGAGGACGTACGCCTCGTGCGCGAGATCAGAGCCGCGATCGGGCCGGACCGGATACTGCGGCTCGACGCGAACATGGGCTGGAGGCTCGAGACAGCGCGGGCCGCGCTGGTGCAACTCCAGCCGTTCGACATCGCCAACGTGGAGGAGCCGGTCGGGTCCTTCGACGAGATGGCCGAGTTGCGGCGCTCGGGCGCGATCCCGTTCTCTGCGCACACGCCAGACGTCGCGCTCGCAGAGACTCTTGGAGTCCCGGACACGCTGGTGATCGGTCTCGGTTTCTGCGGCGGAATCGCCGGCACGCGACGTTTTGTCGCCGCATGCGAGGCGGCGGGGGTCGGATTCTGGTTCTACAGCGGCGACCTCGGCATTGCGACCGCCGCTTATCTCCACATTGCCGCCGCAACGCCGTATCTCGACAAGCCGAGCCAGTCATTGCTCCGGTGGACCGCCGACGACGTGATCGCCGGTGGCCCGTTCTCGCCGGAGAACGGCTTCGTCGGGGTACCAACCGGTCCCGGGCTCGGCGTGGAGCTCGACGAGATCGCCCTCGAACGATGCGTCGAGCGCTTCGCCCGCGAAGGCGCGTACGATTTCTACTCAGGTGGCCCGCTCCCCCGATACTGAGGTCAAAGCCGGCCTGCTCGAACGCCTCGAGAAGGGCGTCGTGCTGGGCGCCGAGGGCTACCTCTTCGAGCTCGAGCGCCGCGGCTACCTGAAGAGCGGGCCGTACGTGCCCGAGGTCGTTCTCGACTTCCCGGACGCCGTCCGCGAGCTGCATCGCGAGTTTCTCCGCGCGGGTGCCGAGGTGATGGTCGCCTTCACGTACTACGGGCACCGCGAGAAGATGCGGCTGATCGGTCGGGAGGGCGACCTGGAGCCGCTCAACCGCGACGCGCTCCGGATCGCGCGCGCGTTCGCCGACGAAGGCGGGGCGCTCCTGGCCGGGAACATCTGCAACACCTGGGCGTACGACCCCGAAGACTCCGACCGGACCGGCACCGTCGTCAGAGAGATGTACGAGGAGCAGGTCGGCTGGGCGGTCGAGGAGGGGGCGGACATGATCATCGCCGAGACGATGGACTACCTCGGGGAGGCGTTGATCGCGACCGAAGTGGCGAAAGCGGCGGGGCTGCCCGCCGTCGTGACGTTCGCGTCGACGCAGGACACGACGATCGAGGGGGTCGAGTTCGACGAGGCGTGCCGCCGGGTCGCGGATGCGGGCGCGGAGGTCGTCGGCCTCAATTGCTCGCGCGGGCCGGCCACGATGCTGCCGATGCTGGAGGAGATCCGGGCGGCCGTCGAGTGCCATGTCGCCGCGCAGCCGGTTCCCTACCGGACGACGCCGGAGGAGCCGACCTTCGTCGGCCTCCGTGCGGCCGACGGGTCGCGCGCGTTCCCGATCGCACTCGACCCGTTCACGTGCACCCGCTTCGAGATGGCCGATTTCGCGGTCGCCGCCCGGGACCTGGGCGTCGGCTTCATCGGCATCTGCTGCGGCGGCGCTCCCCACCACGTGCGCTCGATGGCGGAGGCGCTCGGTCGCGAGGTGCCCGCGAGTCGGTATTCGCCCGACATCTCGCTGCACCCGGTTCTGGGCGAGAACATCCAGGAGAAGGAGAAGCGCTACTACGACTGGTGACCCGGGGCTCGCCCGGCGTGATCAGGCGGAGGAATCGAGGGCAAGCGCGACCGCTTCGTCGAGCGTCAGCGCCCGGCCTTGCTCCCAAGCTGCATCGAAGGCGGCGTCATCCAGTAGCTCGTGAATCAGCGCGAGCGTCTCCTCGTTTCTTCGCTCCTGGTACAGCGGCACGCTCATGCGGAGGTCCTCATGGAGTGCTAGCGACGCGGAGAGGAGCTGCGCGGCGAGCTCCGCGTGGCCTGCGCGCGCGTGCGTGAGCGCGAAGCGACTGAGGTCGTCGGCTTGGTGCTGAACATCTCCCAGGTCGAGGTTGATGCGGAGAACCTGGGCGTGGAGCCTGAGCGCGTCCTCGATCCGGCCTTCATCCCTCGCGTATCCCGCGAGGGAGGCGAGCGAAGTTGCCTCGAGGCCTCGGCTCCCGATCGAGCGTGCCCGCTCGAGATTCTCTTCGACGAGGTTCTTGGCGCGCGCAACCTCGCCGAGCTCGTCGCAAGCCCACGAGAGGTTGAACGTAGCCATCCCGGCGAGATGCTCGTAACCGAGGGCGGTAAGGAGCTCTACAGTCTCCTCGAAGAGCGGCTTCGCCGTCTCGAAGTCGCCCGACTCGATCGCCGCGTAGCCGAGCATGTAGACGGATCGCGCCACGCCCCAGTCGTCACTGAGGTCACGATGGATCTCGAGCGCCTCCTGGGCCCGCCGCCTTCCGAGCTCGTAGTCCCCGTTTTCCACAGACATGCCCGCTGCAGCGTTGAGCGCGTGCGCGCGGGCGGCGGTCGGGCGCGAGTCGATGGCGAGCAGCCCGTCGAACCGCCGCTGGCTCTCCGCCTGGTGGCCTCGGAGCTTCCAGAAGCGCCACATGGCCTCGGCGAGCTCGAGTGCGACCTCGACCTCGCCTTCAGCCTCGAGCGACTCGAGCGCGGCGCGGACGTTGTCGTGCTCCTCCTCGAGCTCGTCGAGCCACTCGCGCGTGACGGAAAGGTGCGGCTCGAGCTGCTGCGCGAGCGCCAGGAAGTGCTCCGCGTGGCGGCGGTGGAGATCGGCGGCCTCGCCCGAAGCCTCGAGCCGCTCGGCCGCGTACTCGCGGATCGTCTCGAGCATCCAGTAGCGAGGTCCGAGCTCGGACTCCCGCTTGCGCAGCAGGCTCTTGTCGAGGAGCGACTGGAGCGTGTCCGGGTCGGCGCCCGCGATCTCCTCTGCGGACTCGTAGCCGCAGCCACCGGCGAAGACGGAGAGGCGGGCGAAGAGCCCCTGCTCCTCCTCGCTCAGAAGGTCGTACGACCACTCGATCGTGGCGCGCAGGGTCTGCTGGCGGGGATCGGCGTCACGCTCTCCCTTCAGCAGGTCTAGACGATGGGAGACACGTTCGAGCAGCTGCTCGGGGCTGAAAATCGCGGTACGAGCGGCGGCGAGCTCGAGTGCGAGCGGGAGCTCGTCGAGACGAGCGCAGAGCTCCGTCACAGCGTCGGTCTCCGTGAACGACGGATCGACGGCACGCGCGCGTGCGACGAAAAGCTCGACCCCGTCGCTCTGGGCGAGCGGAGGAACGGGATAGGTCTGCTCGCCCCGCACTCGCAGACGCTCCCTGCTCGTCACAAGGAGCTCGAGATTGGGGCACGCGACGAGGAGGTCGGCGAGCTCTGCGCCCGCCTGCACCACCTGCTCGAAGTTGTCGAGGAGGCAGAGCATCTCCTTGTCCGCGATGTGCTCGGCGAGGCCGTTCTTGGAGCCTACGATCTGCGCCGCCGTGTCGAGGACGAGCTTCGGGTCGCGGAGGGGAGCGAGCGGCACCCAGAAGACCCCGTCCGGGAAGGAGTCGGAGACCTCCGCCGCGGCCTGCAGTCCGAGCCGGGTCTTGCCCGTGCCGCCGGGCCCGGTGAGGGTGAGCAGGCGCGTGTCCTCCCGGGAGAGGAGCGCGCCCACCTCCACGAGCTCGCGCTCTCTGCCGAGGAAGGGCGTCGCCGGTATGGGCAGGTTCGTCCGGTACAGGCTCTTCAGCGCCGGGAACTCGCCCTCTCCGAGCTGGTAGATGCGCTCGGGCGCGGACAGATCCTTGAGGCGGTGCTCGCCGAGATCGCGCAGACCGTCGGTGCCCAGAAGAGATGCGGTGGATGAGGAGACGAGCACCTGCCCCCCGTGGCCGACCGCGGCGATGCGGGCGGCGCGGTTGACGTCGGGTCCCACGTAGCCCTCCTCGGCCAGGAAGGGCGTCCCCGTATGCAGCCCCATGCGTACCCGGATGGGACCGGGCGCGAGCCCAGCGAGCATCTGCTCGACCGCCGCGAGGGCGCCCGGCGCGGTCGGAAAGGCGACGAAGAAGGCGTCTCCCTGGGTGTCGACCTCGACGCCGCCCTGGGCTGCGAACGCCTCCCGCAGAATGCGGCGGTGCTCGGCGAGCGCCTGCGCATAGCGCTCCGCCCCCAGCTCGTGCAGGAGCCTGGTCGAGCCCTCCACGTCGGTGAAGAGGAAGGTGACGGTGCCGGAAGGGAGGTCGCCCCGCATAGCATCATCATGAAT